>DMLD01000105.1 GCA_003453515.1 Lachnospiraceae bacterium | reverse complement strand
GATCTGCTTGATGCGTGGTCGCAGGAAATACGCGGGATGAGGGAGGCGAGGGAGTACCCGGATGTCATGACCTTTGCCTTTTTCATCAGGCGCGGGTCTGTCGTCAAGAAGAAAAATGATTTCCTGTCGTCTCATGGAGGACGAAGCTATCGCCTCGGTCGTGGGCTTGCGTTCCACATAGCTCCGTCAAATGTTCCCGTCAACTGTATGTATACGCTGGTCTTCGGGCTGCTGTCGGGCTGCGCCAACATTGTCAGGGTACCAAGCAAGGAGTTTCCGCAGGTCGATATTCTGTGCAGAGCGCTTTCAAATGTGCTGAAGAAGCATAAGTTTTCGGAGCATGCCGAGAGGATTCAGGTGCTTCGCTATGACAGGGATGAGAAAAATTTAAGCGGTATGGGCATGACGGAATTTTTCTCGTCGATATGTGACGTGAGGGTCATATGGGGCGGTGATGCGACCGTCGAGTCGGTGAGGAGATTTCCGACAGGGACCAGGACGAAGGAGATCACCTTCCCTGACAGGTATTCGTTTGGGATAATCGATGCGCAGGCGGTGAGTGAGGCTTCCGATGATGAGCTGCGTGAGCTGGCGAGAGGGTTTTACAATGACACTTATCTGATGGATCAGAACGCCTGCTCGTCGCCTCATCTGATCGTTTGGTCAGTGAAAAACCACGAGGCTGCGGCGATAACCGAGGTTCAGGATCGATTCTGGGAGGCTGTTGCTGCCGAGGCAGAAAAATACGACCTTGCCGATATCAAGGTTAGTGATAAATACGCCGATGTCTGTGAGCTTGTGGGGAATGTGTCGTCGGTAAAAAAATATCACGGCAACCTTGTTTATGTTTGTGATGTGGATGATTTCGGCTCGGATCCTGTAGAGAAGCTTCGGGGCAGATACGGGACATTTTTCCAATATGTGATTAAGGATATTGACAAGGTCATACCCGTCATGGACAATAAAAAGGTTCAGACTTGTGCAGTATACGGGATTGATCCCGGTGAGGTTAAGGATCTTGTCATAGAAAAAGGATTGGAGGGCGTTGACAGGGTGGTTCCTTTTGGAAAAACACTGGATATCGATGTTTTCTGGGATGGGTACGATCTGATCGGTGAGATGAGCAGGGTCGTAAGCTTATAATAAGTTTATAATAACACATATTTACTTGTTGATTGTTGAGTAAATATGTGTTATTATTTTATTGGAGAGCCGGTCATGGGGCGTTTAGGAAAAAGAACTTTTAGGAAAAGAGCATTTAGGAAAAGGAGCTTTAAGAAAAAATAGCTTTTAAGGGAACTGTGATATGACCGGTGTTTCCTCTATATGAATCGTTTTTGTTAACAGTGTTACATTTAAGGAGGTAGTTTTATGTTTCTTGACATCGAGACAAAGAGAAAGATGAATCCTGCTGCGGTACAGGACAACGGAGCCGTGCTGACCTACGGGGAACTGACGGGCTTTGCCAGAGAGGCGCTCAACGCTTTCCCGTACAGGTCGCTCGTTTTTATACTGTGTAAAAATACGATCGGCTCCATAGCGGGGTATATCGCTATCATGACCGCAGGCTGCGTGCCGCTTTTGCTGGGAGCTGATATCGACAGGGAGCTTCTGCAGAACCTGATCTCGACCTATGACCCGGATTATATCTGGATGCCGCAGGCGGATGTGGGACCCGATGTGGATCACTGGTATTCCAACACTCCGGGCGGTACATCGTCCGAAGCCATAGCCGAGCGCGATGCCGAGACGGCGCGTCAGACTGAGGCGGCGAAGAGAAATGCCGCAAAGAAGGCTTCGTCGAGAACGGGTATGACGGTCAACGTGACGCCTAAGACGTCGGGTGAGGTCGTGATGGATCGTTATGATTACGACATGATAAGGTTAAAGCCTATCGATGAGATAGAGAGGCTGACCGGATACAAGGTCGGAGAGATGCTTAAAGGGAGCGAGGACGGAACAGAGCTTGCAGGGTCTGCGACCAACAATTCCTCTGACAGAGCAAAGGCGTCAGCCGGGGCTGGCTCTCAAAACCATCGTCTGCATCCGGAGCTCGGCCTGCTTATGACCACATCCGGATCCACGGGGAGCCCCAAGCTTGTCAGGCAGTCCTTGAAAAATGTCATTGTAAACGCCGCGGCTATCGGCGATTATCTGGAGATAGGAGAGTTTGACCGCGCGATCACGACGCTTCCGATGTCGTACACCTACGGATTATCCGTGATCAACTCGCACATCATGACGGGGGCGACACTGCTTTTGACGGATCTTAGCATCATGCAAAGAGAGTTCTGGACATTTTTCAACAAGGAAAAGGCGACCTCTATCGCAGGCGTGCCCTATACCTACGAGATGCTCAAAAAGCTGAAATTTATGAATATGATGCTGCCCTCGCTCAAGGTGATGACGCAGGCAGGCGGAAGGCTTCGACCTGATCTGCACAAGGAGTTTGCGGAGTTTGCGGATCAGACGAGAAGGCGTTTTTATGTGATGTACGGGCAGACCGAGGCGACAGCGCGTATGTCGTACGTGCCTTATGTGAAATCAGTGGAAAAATGCGGAAGTATCGGGGTTGCGATACCCGGAGGGAAGCTTTCGATCATCGATGAGAGCGGTAATATTATAGAAAAATCGCATGTTGCTGGTGAGCTGATCTACGAGGGGTCCAATGTGACCTACGGCTACGCAACACAGCTTTCAGATCTGGCCAAGGGAGATGAGAACAAGGGCGTTCTTCACACCGGCGACATGGCTGAGATGGACGATGACGGATACTTCTATATAGTAGGAAGAAAGAAAAGATTTTTAAAAATATACGGCAACAGGGTCGGACTTGATGAGTGTGAGGCTCTGATCGAGAACCATTTTCAGGTTGAGTGTGCCTGCACCGGCGAGGACGATCTGATGAAGATCTATGTCACGGGTAAGATAGGAGAGGCTGTGATCATCGATTTTATCGCAGAGAAGACAGCACTCAACCCGAAGGCGTTTGAGGTTCATGAGATCGAGAAGATCCCGAGGAGTGGAAGCGGCAAGAAAGCATATGGTGAGTTGGAGGGTTGAAGGAATGAGAAAGTTTGATTACATGTTTTTGAAGGATGCTGTTCCGGGTCGTTTTGTGGGGGTGTGCGAGAGGATCGTGGCCATGAAAACGAAGGAGTGGTATCACAAGCAGAGTAACGATGGTACATTTTCGGCTCTCAGGGAGAAGGTCGGCTTTGAATCTGTCGAGTCAAGCCACGCTATTGACGGGATAACGGCTACGGAGGCGAGGATAAGAGGGCTTTTGGACGGCGATATGCCGGAGTCCAAGGATGAAAAGATGATCGCCGGGTACTACGATGCGTTCAATCTGATCACGATACAGCACGAGAAGCTGACATTTAGCGAGGAATTGTTCAGAAATCTTCACAGAATGATATTTCATGATGTGATCCCGCCCGAGGCAGGCATGTACAAGACAGAGGACATATATATTTTCGGAATGGATCCGGACAGCGCAGAGGGAGATAACAGAGTTAGGCTCAATCCGATAGCGGCGGAGGATATTCCAACGGCGTTGGCACAGATGATCCAGGCATATAACACGGCAATAAGAGATGAGGAGATCCCGGAGATCATGCTGATACCGTGTGTCGTGTTGGATTTTTTGAGGATACAGCCATTCGCAGAGGGCAACGAAAGGATATCAAGATTGCTGACGATATTCCTTCTGCAGAAGGCGGGACTTGATGTAGGAAGTTATATCTCGATTGAAAAAATGATCGAAAAACGCAAAGAGGACTACTATGCTGCGTTGGAAAAATCCTCTGATGCATGGACTGAAGGAGACAACGATTACAACCCATTCATCTCATTTATGTTGCAGATATTTGAAAGAGCATACCACGAGCTTGACGATCACTTTGTTGAAAACACAAGAAAAAAGGTGAGCAAGCAGGAGAGGATCGAATCAATTCTTATGAACACTTATGTTCCGATGTCAAAATCAGAGATCATGGAAAGGCTTCCGGACGTGAGTGTGAGGACTGTAGAGGTTACACTGAAAAGGCTTCTTGATGAAGACAAAATTATGAAGGTTGGAAGCTTCAGGGATGCGAGGTATAAGAAGAAGGGGTGAGAGTGCCGGTTTATTTACGATTAAAGTGAAAAGTTTAATCAAAGTATAATGAGCCTTGAAGTCTAATAAATACGCTGTTTATGCAAAATGAAATGACGGATCAAGATATTTCCTGACCCGTCATTCTTTATTTGGTGTGAAACTTTGATATAAACTTAGTGAAAGGGTAAATCAAATAATTCTTGAATGATAACTCAAGAAAAGGGGCAAAATATTTAAATTAAAAATCAAAAACGTGTTTATCTGTGTTTCAAGTTTGCGTTATGTTTGATTTAAAAAGGCAAAAAACATGATTTATATCAACTTAAATCATTCAATAAATAAATCTCGATCGGTGTCACCGAAGAAACTACGCAAAAACTATGTGCAGTAAAACCCAAAACGCAAGTGAGTATATGGTAATTTCGCATAGCTGCTGACGACAACATCATATCAGGTACTGTCTGAGACTTCCAAGTGTGTCCGGCTCGCCGTGACCGGGAAATACCTGTAACTCATCGTCTAAGGAGTAGAGGTATGGATCAGTCTCTTCCTTAAATACTTTTTTGCTTCCTGAGGGAAAGCGGGTTATGACCTCATGACCGTTTACCAGGGAATCACCAGTAAATACGGCAATTAGTCTGCCACTGTCTGCCCGTGTCCAAAGCTCTATACACTGGCTGCAGTCCGAGTGTCCGGGAGTCTGAACCGTTCTTATATAGAAGGAATCAAAATCCAGACACAGCTCCCCGCCGTATATTTCATCAGCGTGAGTCTTGTATTCAAAATCGAAGAATCGCTCGCAATACTGCTGTTCCTCCTCTGACTTTCCCATAACCAAAGCCATGGAGTAGGCTGAGAGATTCTTTTGAGGACTCTTAAGCTTCTCATCACAGAGCGAAGTCGCATAAACCGTAGTAGGAATGATCGCCCTCAGGTTCTCGATACCTGCTATATGATCATAATGCGAATGGGTCAGCAGTACAGTAGCATGATCAAAGTCGCTGCAAGCAGACTCAAGATGTTGTATATCGTCGTCTGCGATATAAACAGGGTCAATTATCAGTAATTCACGTCCGGTTCGTTCTACGCCAATTGATAAATCCTGATTAGAATTATCACGATCTGATGTAGAGCCAGATGCCGATATAAGGTACATCCTTGAATCTAAAACAGGCATAGACAGTATGTCCAAACCTAAAGAATTGCCGTTTTGAATGGTTATATCACGATGAAACATCACATAAGTCCCTCTACAATATATGCGTCTAATCTTCTTGTTATTATACAATATTTGGGTATATGTGTCAATAGAAATATTACAAGATGTAGTGTAGCTGCCCGCGGATCTGCATCTCCTTGTGAATACGAGCAGATACGAGCAAACCCGGATCATCCTATCCCGTTAATCTTGAAAACGTGGGAAAACAGCACTTTGAAAACCTTGAAAACGTGATTACCCCCGAGTTAAGCTTGAAAACGTGAGAAAAACACGTTTACAAAATCTTGAAAACGTGATATTATACATTTGAGGGGGTGATTCTATTTGCTAAGAAGAAAAATATATGATTCGTTGTTGGAATGGAAGAATAAAAGTGCCGGAAAAACTGCACTTTTGATCGATGGGGCAAGACGTGTAGGCAAGAGTTATATTGCTACCGAGTTTGCCAAAAATGAGTACCGTTCATATCTTGTAATCGATTTTACCAGAGTGGGCGAAGATGTAAGGGCTATTTTTGAAAATGAACTTGTTAACCTTGATACATTTTTTATGCTTCTGTCAGAATTGTTCGGGGTGAAGCTGTATGAGGGCGAGTCGCTTATCATTTTTGATGAGGTACAGCGCTTTCCGAGGGCTAGAGAAGCTATCAAGTTTCTTGTTGCTGACGGAAGATACCACTACATCGAAACAGGGTCACTTATTTCTTTGAAAAAAAACATTATGGACATACAAATTCCTTCTGAAGAGCGTCATATAAAAATGTTCCCTCTGGATTTTGAGGAATTTTTGTGGGCTGTGGGAGAGGATGGAATGCAGGATGTCATATCTGACAGGTTTTATTCCGGAAAACCGATGGGGCAGGCTCTCCACAGAAAGGCGATCAACCTTTTTCGACAATATCTGATAGTGGGCGGTATGCCGCAGGCAGTCGACGAATATGTAAACAACAGGGATTTTGGTGAGGTCGACATGGTGAAAAGGGATATTCTGGGACTGTATCGTCAGGACATAGTCAAGTTTTCCGGAAAAGACTCTCTGAAGGTACAGGCGATGTTTGATGAGATCCCTTCTAGTCTGTCGAAGCATGACACGAGGTTTAAACTGTCATCATTGTCAAGAGGGGCAAGGTATAGAGAATACGAGGATGCGCTTTTCTGGCTGCAGGATTCCATGATCGTCAATCTCTGCTTTAACACGAGAGATCCGGCGCTTGGGTTGAAGCAGAACAGGGATAGGGTCGCCTTAAAGTGTTATATGGCGGACACAGGTCTTTTGATAAGTCATTCATTTGATGAAAATGGTGTGATGAGTGAGGAGATCTACAAAAAAATCCTTCTTGACAAGCTAGAAGTGAACATGGGAATGATCATTGAGAATGTGGTTTCTCAGATGCTTGTTGCTTCGGGAAGGTCGCTGTATTATTATAACAATCCCGACAGAACGGACAAGGATTCGCGTATGGAGATAGATTTTCTCATTGCGAAATCGAAGATCACATCTCGTCACAACATAACTCCGATCGAAGTGAAATCCGGTCCCAGATATACGCTGTCTTCGCTTAAGAAGTTTATAAAAAAGTATTCCGAGCAAACAGATAAACCGCTGGTGATCCATTCAAAGGATTATGAGGAAAAGGACGGGATAAGGTTTGTTCCTCTATATATGGTTCCGCTTATATGAACATGGAATACTGCTTTTTTGCAAGAAATCTCGAATAACACTTGAAAAGCAGTGAAAAAAGATTTAAGATGATATTTGAAGTATTGTAAAGGAGGCTGCAACATTATGAAGGTACTTATTGTAAATGGTTCGCCGAGGATCAAGGGCAACACTTCCATAGCTCTTGGCGAGATGGTAGAGGTATTTGAAAAGGAAGGCATAGAGACGGAGGTTTTGAATATCGGAAATCAGGATATAAGAGGCTGTATAGCTTGTAATTCCTGTGTGCAGAAGGGAAAGTGCGTATTTGACGATGCTGTAAATAAGGCTGCACCGCTGTTCGAGGCTGCTGACGGACTGGTGATCGCAAGTCCGGTGTACTATGCATCTGCAAATGCTACGCTTATAGCCTTTTTGGACAGGCTGTTTTACAGTACAGGCTTCGATAAGACGATGAAGGTCGGGGCTTCGGTCGTAGTGGCAAGACGCGGAGGCTTATCCGCAACATTCGATGAACTGAATAAGTATTTTACTATATCGGGAATGCCGGTGGCGTCAAGTGAATATTGGAACAGTGTACACGGCAGGGAACCGGGTGAGGCTGCTTATGATGCTGAAGGGCTGTATAATATGCGTGTTCTTGCAAGAAATATGTCGTTTCTGATGAAAGCCATAGCGCTTGGAAAGGCAGAGTATGGGATGCCCGAAAAGGAAGAGCATAAGTGGACTCATTTTGTTAGAAATGTATAAAAGGCATAAAACGCGAAAAAAATGTATAAAAGACATAAAAGACATAAATATGTATACAAGACATAAAATACATACTTGACATAAAATTCGCATCTTTGTATAATATGTATATAGTACATACGTACGGAGGTGATCGAACGTGTTTTCAAACCCCTTTTCTCCGATATTTGGAGGCAAGCCGGATGTTTTTTTTGGTCGTGAAAGAATATTGACTATGTTTGATTATGCGATGGTCGATGTGGGGAGTGATGACCGCGCTTTGTTTATCACAGGCACTCGCGGTAGTGGGAAAACAGCGCTGTTGGAGCAACTTTCCATAAGGGCTGAGGCGAAAAAAAGAAGAGTGATTGATCTGGGACCGGAGGATACGATCTCACAGCTTATCTATACGCTGACCGGTTATGATGAAGTCACAAAAACGATAAGTCCGAATGCAAGTATGAGTGTGCTCGGGGTTGGAGCCGGCTTAAGCGGTGGATCTGTGTCAAAGACGGAGCATATCGGAAAGAAAAATCTGCAGGCACTATTGTTGGAAGCATGTTCAAAATGCAAAAACGGCATCCTTGTCACGGTCGATGAGATACAGAAAGTGCCTATTGATGATCTGTCCACGCTCTGCAACGCTTTTCAGATGGCGTCGAGAAAAGGATATGACATCATGTTGGCTGTCGCCGGACTTCCTTACATTTATTCCGATGTAATAAAGCATGAAGGATGTACTTATCTGAGAAGGGCGTCGCATGAAGAGCTGGGACTGTTCACATGGGAAGAGGCGTCTGAGTCGTTTGATAAGGTGTTTTTGAAGATCAATGGACTGAGTGTGAGCCGGGAGATAGTTGATATGCTTAATCAAGCGAGCTATGGGCATCCGTATATCATGCAGCTTCTGGGGTATCATCTTGTTTTGCGGGCAAATGAATGCTCTTCCGGAAAAAAATACAGTGTTACCAAAGACGATGCGAAGGTTGCCATCGACAATGCTCTGTTTGCGTATGAACAACGGGCTCTTAAGCCGCTGCTAGACGAGATCACAGATGGAGAAGTAACTTACTTGAAAATGATGTCAGATTGTCTGGATTCAGATCGCTTGGCTGAGACATCGGATATAGCACGCGGACTTGGCGTGACACAAAGCAAGCTGAGCAGGCAAAGGTCGAAACTCATAAACTACGGTATAATTGCATCCCCTGAGCGAGGCAAGGTCATGTTCTGCATTCCTTACCTGTCTGATTATGTAAAAAAAGACGAGTTTGTCTCGGATGCCGTTTCCGTTGCAAGAGCTCGCAGGGTCTGAGTTTATCCGTGATGCCGAGCAGATGATGGGATTTCTTACTGACAATCCTGAGTTTGAGGCCTTGTATGGTCGAGCTGTTGATATGATGGCGGATAGGAGCGAACTTATGAAGATGTTTGAGAGTTATTTTGATAACGAAGATGTCATAGCCAGTATGAACATGACGAACGAGTCTATCATCAGAAGACTTGAAAAGCAGCTTCGTGAACAGTCTGCCGAAATCGAGCGCCTTAAGCGGGAACTTGCTGAAGCGAAATCCGAAGAAACTGCGCAGTAACCAAAACACAAACAAATATTCAAAACGGAAGAACCGTTCTCACATGACCTGCTTTGGCAGGTCTTTTTTCATGCGAATAGCTAAAGCGAATAGCTAAAACTACGATCTGCTGTCAACTTATTTGTCTGATCTGCCGATATAAGAAATGACGCTTTGCCTAAGTGGGAGAGGATCTCCGGATGACAGAATGCACTCCGGATGACAGAGCACCCTGAACGGTAAAGCCGACAAAACCCGGACAAATGCCGTGCTGAAAGCAAACATCTGCAAACACGGCGATCTCGTATGCCTGACACAACATCTTGTACCGGCAGTGCGCTCTCGGGTGAAACGTATGTAAAGAGAGTTTTGTGCGGTTTTGTCAAGAATATGGCATCTTGTGTTTGAAAAAATCCTTGCAAAGCTGAGACAAGATGTGGTATACTAAGTGTAACTGTGATAGTGGGTTGGGGGAAGTATGCCCTGACGTATGAAAGAGGACAGGAAAAACGGAGTATATCAGCAGCATATTTTTACGGAAACAACGAAGGATTCAGCGTTTCCTTTCAATTAGGATCATCTGTTTTAAGTGACAGGAGGTTGGCGATTATGGAGAATAGGAAGAAAAACGGACTCATCCGGCTCTTGGGGAAGATCGGAAGAAAGGTAAAGATACTCAGAGTGCCGCTGACGGTACTGGTGGTTGTGTGCGTAAGCATACATCATCTGTTCAGGCAGCTGTTTTTTGACGTGAAGTATCACACAGTGAGGATGAGAGCGCTCATGGGAGCGGTCTGCGTTGCGCTGCTCCTCACGCTTTTTGTTATACCGGCAGTGGCGGACGAGATGTTTTTGCTGACCACCGAATATGAGGAGATAACATCAGAGGAGGAGGCTACCCCGACTCCGACGCCGACCCCGGAGATCGTGGAGGAGGTACCTTCGGACGACAGTACGCCAACCGATGTCGCCGAGGCACCTACTACCGATGAGCAGACAGATGATACAGCTATAGCGGACGATGAAGCCCAGGGAGAGGGAACTGAAGCTCAGGGCGACGGAACGACTGTCAAGGATGACGAAGGGATCACCTACGAGGTAGATGAAAACGGCAACATCATCGGCGGAGACGATGTGAAGAAGCTTAAGAAAACCGGTATTGCGGCGAAGAATGTGGGGGATGATACTTACCCAACAATCGATGTGAATGATATTTCAATAAATGCTACTATAGGAGGAGAAACAAGTCCGGTATTAAGTTCAAACGAATATGATTATCGTAGTATGCCTTCGATTTCATTTTCAGCTGTTGTTAAAGCTGGTGATGTAGATATAACAGACCAATGTGAAGTAATATGGAATTATTCCGGAGACTTTAATGGATTTTCGAAAAATAATCCATTTGATTTTTCCGATGCTTTACCTAATCCGAACGTCGGTACAGCTACATTCAAATGCGGCGTAAGATATAAGGGATCTTCAGGCAATTATACAGAAAAAGAAAATTTTACAACGATAACAATAAAACCGATTTCACTTCAAAAATCTAATCTATCATGGGAAAATAGCGGGTTTGATCCTTCATACGATCATTCATACTATGTATGCGACGATAATGAATGCGGCATTCCGAGGGTTGTTCCGGATAATGCATGGACTGGTACATACGGAAAAATAACCGCTGAATATGAGTATTATAGTACAGAAAACTATAATGAACCGATATCAAATCCGTGGAAAAACCCGGGGACATATTTTGCAAAAGCAAAAATAACGAAGGCAGATAATTATAAACCAGGAGTGTTGGAATTCGAAGACCAACCTACATTTACCGTAAAGTATTATCCTGCACCGGACAAACCGTATAGTATAATATCGAATAAGACCGGAGAGAAGGTCGATGGACACGATGAATACAAGTGGTATCTTGGAGATGTTACGATAAAGCCAACCGGAGGTTATACGTTGAGTAATACTGCAGACGGTGCCTATTCGTCTGAGGGGATTACATATACTGAGACAAAAGATTTTGGACAGGGACCAGGTGAGTTGTATTTTATGGCTGAAGGAAAGTATCCAATATATGATACTGAGACAGGCACAAAAAAGGCTTATACACTAGGTCAAATAATATATCTTGACAAGGAGCTTCCGACAGCCACGCTTAAGCTTAAGCTTAAGCAAAGCGGTGCTGATACTTCATCCGGCTCATACACCAAAGGAGATGTAACATATACTGTTGAGAACGTAAGCGATGTGGGCGCGGGGATAGATTCTGATGCCGGAGTTTGGTGTTATGTTTCTTCGACAAAGACTTCGGGTTCGGCAATCTCCACATCAAGTTGGGGAGAACCAAGCAAGGGAGGTACTATATCAACAGAGAACTATCCGTCCGGTACAGTCTATGTATATGTAAAGCTTAAGGATAAAGCGGGGAACATAAATTATCTTGAAGAGCAGTACATCACCATGGATACTAATGCGCCTATATTCACGAGTAAATCAAGTGGCAGAGTGATAGAAAGTGATGATAAGATATATTATGTAGGCGAAGGACAGTCGAAGGTTATAGTTGTCAGTGATAATAATAAAGAGAAAGGTGATGCCGGGCTTAATAATCCGGGAGGAGTAACCTGTGAGGGAGGAGGAGACGTAGGAGCAATAAATGATGATGGAACCTGTGAAGTAACATTTCAGTTTTCAAAACTTACGGATGAGCCTACGGAATATAAAATAACAGCGACAGATAAGGCCGGGAATACCGCAACGAGAAGAATTAAGATTGCGAAGGCTGTTGTGAATGTGGATGCGGATGCTTCCAAGATAGTTTTGGGAAGTGCCGTGAAAAACTCCGGTGGAACTGATGTGACCGGGAGTGTATATGGCTATGGTGCAAACGATGCCGATGTAGTAAAACCTGTGTCACTTGTGCTTAAAGGAGAGAGTTCTGTTACTGCCAAGATTGTTAGTGCGGAGATGACAGGAGAGGGTGCTGGCAATTTTAAGATCGAAGGTGATAAGCCCAATTTTACAGTAAGACCAAAAGAGAAATTGGATGTTCTTGATGGCGAGATGGCATATAATGGTACAATTGCGGTTACCTATGATTTGGTTGCACCAGATTCCGAAGACTTCCTCTCGGAACACACCGTAAATGTGTCTGTTAGCTTCACTGTTGTAAAAAAAGAGCTGAAAGTGAAGTATCTCGGCAACACTGAGTTCTTCCATGCCAAGGCGGACTTTAAGTTAAAGTTAAAGGAAGGCTATGACTATGATACTGCTACGAAACCTGGAATCGGAGAACGCTTTGCAGTGAATGATGACGAAGAGGAAATCGCAGTCATGGTAAGCGGTTTTGTATATGATCAGGCGAGCAATATTGAGTCGGTTAAAGGTTATAAGGATCCGACTATGCCGGATATCGGTAAGAGGCATGGTCTTGCTGATAAGGCAACGAAAAGAGTTAAGCCAAACAGTGGTGCTGCCAAAAACTACTACTTTACATGCGAAGAAGGTACCATGACATGCGTTAGGAGGCAACTCCCTGATGCCAGGGAGATCGTCGGAACCGAAGGTTCGAATGGATGGTATACATCTAAGGTGACTATACAGCCATCAAGTAAAGAAGGCGACACCTACACCATCATGGATTATACATCAAAAGTGAGTAGTGCGGACGGAGACAATGTTACATATGCCGACTACGCTCCGAGTAAGGATGAGGATGTTGACAAAACTGAGACCGGATTCAAGGCTGCGGGCTATACCTTCTACAATGAGACTACGGCTGATGGAGTCACAAAGTACTATTATATTCATAATGAGAAGACCGATGAGGTCTCATCACTTATGAGCGATGTGATCTGGATCGATCGTACGGCTGCGCACGAGACCTATACGGCTGCAGATAAGGCTGACACGAAAGACGGTACGATCGCTACAAAAGCCGAGGGTGATCTGCCATATATTAGCGTTGATGCGGACAAGTGGTCTGAGTTTTTACACGCTATAACCTTTGGGCTTTATTTCAATGATAAGAGGACAGTCACGGTTCACAATGTTTATGATCCGAATGCGACGGAAAAAGAAGGAAGTGGGATAGAAAAAGTCGAATATCTGATACAGGACAAGAGTGCTACGGATCCTGCCGTTGAGGGTGCAAAACAAAGAAGCGGTGGTTACGGCGATACGGAGACCTCTGAGGGCTCTATAGAGAGTGTGATAGGAAACTTGGACGGTTGGTCAAACGAGGGTGTGCATTGGAGTGGCAGTGGCGAGGTCAGCTTCAATGTAGATGTAGAGAAAACAAAAATAGATGAGGGTTATCTGTATGTGCGTATCACCAACGGTGCCGGCTTGAAGACCTACCTTACCATAGGACGTCTTATCATATTTGACAGCAAGGGACCTACTGTCACTGCGGATCATGAAGCAAACTATGATGGGTCGCTTAAGCTTAGCACTGAGAAGGAGTTTGCAGACGGAGCGACATTTATCGCAGAGAAGGTTCACTTTACGATATCTGACTCGAACCTCCATGCGGGCTCTGCTGAGGATCCGGCGGTCAGGGTCTACAAGGGTACGGACATATCGAATGCTTCCAATATCGTGGGTATCATAGGCGAGGATGGAAGCTCGACCGGCGAGCAGGCTGTTTTTATAAATGAGAAGGCGGAAGGTGCGGAGAAAGCTGAGACAGAGTGGGATATCACCCTGTATTGCGGCAACTACATGAATCGCGAGCTAAAGGACGGCAAGGCGACATATACTATAGTTGCGAAGGATGATTCGGGATTTGTGACTATCAGATATTTCACAATAGTTAAACCTATATATGATATTTCAATGGCTTCACAGGTCTTCACCACAGAGGTATACGGATACGGAAGTGCTACGTCGAAGACGCTTTCTTCCGGTAACGGGTGGTCGAGGACTTCAAAGGCAAATGCCGATGCGAATGTGACCGACCTGTCGTTGGATACGAGGGGTGCCAACTACTTCAATGTGGAGAAGACCGGCTCATCATCCGAGTGGAAGATAACACCGAAGACTAACTTAAACGCCGGCACTTACACTGCGGTCGCCACGCTGACCTACGATGATACGGACGGCTTGACGAAGAAGACCAACGGAAATATTTTGTTCCGTGTTGACAAGAGGGAGTTGACAGCGACCTATCTTGGTGATACCATACGTGTTGGCGAGGTGCCGACTACGGACGGCAAGCTGAGTGTGACGGGCTTTATCACGGGAGAGGGAGTTGCCGACAGCTCTGATAGAACCGTGCAGAAGGCATCCGGTTATGTATCGCCTGTTATAAAGATTCCTTCGAACCTTACGACGACTACGATCGTCACTCCTTCGGGAGGATCGGCTGATAACTACAGATTCAACTATGTGGGCGGAGTGCTCACAGTGGTTTCGAGAAAGGCGGAGAAGGGCACGCACTATACAGTGACCGGAACGCTTTCCGATACCGGGTGGTATGTATCCAATATTACCCTTGCGCCGAAGTCGGGGTATGTGATGACCTCTGATTCGCTTGGCAAGGTTACCATGAACAACATCCTTATAACCCAGGATACTTCGGACGGCAACAGCAAGTTCTACATCAAGGACTCCAAGACGGGTGAGATCTACGAGCAGAACATTTTTACATATAAGAAGGATACTGTGTCTCCTGTGATCACGGGCGTTGTGGACGGGTCCAACTACAAGGCAAACAAAAAGGAGATCACCGTGACCGACGACAATCTGCTGCGTGTGGCAGTGAACGGTACGTCACAGGTGGTAAGCGGCGGCAAGTCGACGTTTAACATAGTTGCCGAGCAGAAGCAGACTCTGTTCTTCATAGTTGCGGAGGATCGCGCGGGTCACATGACGACCTCGACGGTGACGCTGATGCAGGAGGACGGCGCTGATGCGGACGATATCATTGATGAGGATGACTACGACGATTCCGATGATGATATGATACAGGATGATACAAATGGCTCTGATGACAGCGATCTTGGATCATTTACCAAGAAGGTACAGCTTGTTGACGGTGCTCCGTCGACGACATTTACCTCGACCAATAAGGAGCTTAAATCCAATGTGCTCAGCTCGAGCGAACGGACGGTCATGAAGGAGGGCTCCGATGTAAATGTAAGGTTGCGTGTGCAAAATATCGATGGAAGCGTGTCGCAGGCGGACAAGGAGCTTGTGATCGCGGCTCTGGGCGACTACACGGTTGCTAAGTATCTTGATATCACGCTTTGGAAGACGGTCGGAAGCGGTGCTGAGAAGCAGGTGACTTCGACTTCGGATACCATATCCGTGACGATATCGATACCGTCTTCGATACGCTCGACGACCAAATCGGGCAAGGTAAGGCAGTTTGCGATCGTGCGTGTGCACAACGGTTCGGCGACCGTGCTTCAGGATAGGGACAGCTCGGCGAACACGATCACCATCAACACTTCCAAATTCTCGGTTTATGCGCTTGCGTACAGAGATGTGGATGCTTCGAGAGCGAGAGTCGCATCGAGTGACAGCTCGGGTGGCGGATCGTCCTCCGGTGGCAGCTCATCAGGCGGCGGCTCATCAGGTGGTTCATCGGGCGGTTCGGGTGTCAGAGCTGTTGAGACGGATGGCATAGTTGACGGATCTCCGCAGACAGGCGACAAGGCACCCATAGTTCCGACAGCTGTCGGCTTTGGTGTGGCTCTGATAGGCATGATCACTGTGATCATCATAAGAAGACGGATGGATTATGAGTGGGTCTATGTCGATGAGGACGGCAATATTATTGAAGAGGAGGATATAAGGTAAAAATGATAGTAGAACCGAAGGTCAAAGGGTTTATTTGCACAACAGCGCATCCGAAAGGGTGCGCTGAAAGTGTTCGTAGGCAGATAGAATTTGCCAAGTCTAAGGGAAGGGTCGATTCGCCTGTGGGCGGCGAGAAACCGAGGGTTTTGGTTATCGGAAGCTCCACGGGATACGGACTTGCAAGTCGTATTGCGGTGGCTTACGGCTACGGCGCCGATACCATGGGCGTTGCCTTTGAGAAGCCTTCAAAGCCGGAGAAGAGGACAGCGTCCGCAGGGTGGTACAACACTGAGGCTTTTGAAAAAATGGCGGCTGCAGACGGTCTGTATGCGAGGTCGTTTAACGGCGACGGTTTTTCCGAGGAGATGAAGGATGAGGTCATCGATGCGATAAAGGCTGACTGGGGGAAGGTCGATATGGTGATCTATTCTCTGGCGGCTCCGAGGCGCACGGTAGGCGACAAGACCGTGTCAAGTGTATTGAAGACCACGGGTTCGCCCTACACCAACAGGACTCTTGACCTAAGGACTAACGAGATCACCGAGGTCACTGTTCCGGTGGCTGATGATGATGAGATACGAGATACCATAGCTGTTATGGGCGGAGATGACTGGGAAAGATGGATCGAGAGGCTTTGTGATGCCGACGTGCTATCTGAGGGCGCCATTACACTGGCTTACTCGTACATCGGTCCGACCATGACTCATCCGATCTACAAGGACGGCTCTATCGGTCAGGCGAAGAAGGATCTGTACGATACGGCAAAGCGGATGACGGAGCATTTTTCTAAAAAAGGACTGCATGCCTATATATCCGTAAACAAAGCGCTTGTTACGCAGAGCAGCGCGGCGATCCCCATAGTGCCGCTCTACATCTCGCTTCTTTATAAGGTGATGAAGGAGCAGGGGGTCCACGAGGGTTGTATAGAGCAGATGGTGAGGCTTTATACCGAGAAGCTGCCTGCTGCGGAGACGGACGAGAGCGGATTTATCAGGATGGACGACAAGGAGATGGATCCGGCGGTGCAGGACAGGGTCGCCGATGTGTGGGAGAAGGTCTCGACGGAGAATATCGCCTCGCTCGGGGACATAGACGGATATTGGGAGGATTTTTATCATATGTTCGGCTTTAAATACGATAATGTCGATTATAACGAGGATGTGGAGGTTTGAGATGAAGAAGGTAGTGAAGTTTGGCGGGAGCTCGCTTGCGGATGCCATACAGTTTGAGAAGGTCAAGGAGATCATAACGGCGGATCCGTCGCGCAGATACGTGGTGCCGTCGGCTCCAGGAAAGAGGAATCCGTCTGATACGAAGGTGACTGATCTGCTGCTCAAATGCTATGATATGCTGACTGCGGGGCGTCCTTATCTAAAGGTGCTCGAGCAGATCAGGGTCAGATATGCGGAGATCATCAGGGGGCTTGGGCTCAAGGTGTCGCTTGTGAAGGAGTTTGACCGCATCAGAAAGGAGCTGGAGTCCGGCGCGGGCTTGGACTACGTCGTGTCGCGCGGTGAGTACCTGAACGGCAAGATCATGGCGGATTACCTCGGATACGATTTCATCGACGCCGCAAATGTGATCCGCTTTGACGATGACGGGGAACTCGACGCCGAGGAGACGTACAGGCTGATGAAGATACAGCTCGATGCACACGAGAGAGCGGTGATCCCCGGTTTTTACGGCAGCAAGAAAAATGGCAAGGTCGTCGCTTTTTCCAGAGGCGGCTCCGACATCACAGGCTCGCTTGTTGCCCGTGCCATAAAGGCTGATCTGTATGAGAACTGGACTGATGTGTCGGGCTTTATGGTTGCAGATCCTAGGATCGTCCAGAATCCGCAGGTCATCCACACCATCACATATACGGAGCTTAGGGAGCTTGCATATATGGGGGCTTCCGTGATGCACGAGGATGCTATTTTCCCGGTGAGTCAGGCAGGTATACCTATCAATATTCTCAATACCAACAAGCCCGAGGATGAGGGCACGATGATAGTCGAGCACACATCGAGGATACCAAAGTACACTATCACGGGTATCGCAGGTATGCGCGGCTTCGTTGCGATGAGCATTGAGAAGGACAAGATGAACAATGCGGTCGGATTCTGCCGCAAGGCGCTGACTGCTTTTGAGGAGTCGGGCGTCTCGGTGGAGCATATGCCTTCGGGTATCGACACTATGTCGGTTATCGTGAGACAGGATGATTTCTCTGAGAAGGAACAGCAGATCATATCCCGTATCGAGGAGCTGTGCGAACCGGACAAGATCGATCTGGAGTCTGATCTGTCGCTGATCGCGGTCGTGGGTCGCGGCATGAAGAGCACCAGAGGTACTGCCGGGCGTCTGTTTTCGGCTCTTGCACACGCTCATATCAATGTGAAGATGATCGACCAGGGTTCCTCTGAGTTAAATATCATCATCGGTGTGAGCAGTGCTGATTTTGAGGACGCGGTGAGAGCCATATACAAGATTTTTGTGGATACTGCGCTGTAGGAGATTTTGCCATGATGGATGGAATCAACCTGTATTCGATCGAGTATTATAAAAAGACTGTTTTCAAGGGGAGCTACCATGGTATGTGTTTTCGGATCGGAAGGTGGGAGGTGGAAAACTCAGACAGTGAGGAAGCTGCAGGCTCTGCATCTCCGGAGTCGGATGGAAGCACCGGCGGAGCCATTGAAGGAGGCTCTGACGAACCAACTGAGGTCTTGAGAGTTCAGGCTTGGAAGGGACCATATATTCTTGAAAAGACAGACGAGGAGATCTTTACCATGGATTTCGACTATTCAGATGTCGGACTTGCTTTGGCAAATGAGTGGCTGGAGGATAAATCGAAGGAGATTGGAGGTAGGTAGTGATGACTAAAATTGATATTGTGTCGGGATTTCTCGGCGCAGGTAAAACAACATTGATCAAGAAGCTGATCAAGGAGGCATTTGCCGGGGAGCAGATCGTACTGATTGAAAATGAGTTTGGAGAGATCGGTATAGATGGCGGATTTATGAAGGATGCGGGCATAGAGATAACTGAGATGAATCAGGGCTGCATATGCTGTTCTCTGGTTGGGGATTTTGGAACAGCTCTTGGCGAGGTACTGACCAAGTACTCTCCGGACAGGATAATCATTGAGCCATCAGGTGTCGGCAAGCTGTCAGATGTAATCAGGGCGGTTGCCGGAATACTTGATGAGAATCCTGAGGGAACTGAAGATGAGAAGCTGGTGCTTACCGGTCATAAAAATGGAATCGAGGTTCAATTAGGTGCTGCAGTGACAGTTGCAGATGCCAAGAAAGCCAAGATGTATATAAAGAACTTCGGCGAGTTCTATGATAACCAGATTCAGAGCGCAAAGACCATAATTCTGTCGCGTACTGGTGATATTACAGAAGAAAAGTTGAATGAGTGTTTAACTTTGATACGTGAGAAAAACAATCGTGCTTCTATAATTACAACTCCGTGGGATGAGCTCGACGGAAAGCAGATTGTGAGTGCTTTTGATGACAGTGATTCCCTGAGGATGGAGCTTCTTGAAGAGGAGGATGTATGTCCTGAGTGTGGTCACCATCACGAGGAGGGCGAGTGCTGTCATCACGACCACGATCACGAGGGGCACGACCATCACCATGACCATGACCACGAGGACCATGACCACCATCACGAGGGACACGACCACCATCACGACCATGATCACGAGGAACATGACCACCATGACCATGATCACGAGGAACACGACCATCATCACGACCATGATCATCATGGGCATCATCACCATCATCATGCGGATGAGGTGTTCACGAGTGTCGGCGTTGAGAGCCCGAAAAAATATGATGAGGCAGAACTTAAATCCATACTTGAAAAACTCTCTGCCGTATCCGAGGACGGTTCGACCGGCGCATATGGCAATATACTTCGTGCAAAGGGAATCGTTCCTGCTACTGAGGGTGAGTGGTTCCACTTTGATCTGGTTCCGGGCGAGTATGAGATCAGGCGTGGATCAGCTGACTATACCGGAAGGTTGTGTGTGATTGGAGCCGAGCTTAAAGAGGATGAGATCAGGGCTTTGTTTGCTTGACAGGTTATAAATATGTTAGGGGTGAGTTAGATGTTTGGCAATAAGGATGTTCCGGTATACCTTTTTACCG
>DMLD01000147.1 GCA_003453515.1 Lachnospiraceae bacterium | reverse complement strand
AGATAAATACTATTACTACTTATAACGAGCTTGAAAGGCTTCTGTCAAACGAATAGGGATATATGAGCGAACCTTACTCGCCCGCGAGCCGCCCTACATCGTCTGAGAGCCTGCTCCATCATTTCCGGATGACATGATGATGTCGGTCACGGTCTTCAGCCTTGCAGAGACCATAAGCGTAACTATGATATCGGTCACACCGCTGAATATGAAGCCTATGCCCAGCATGATCAAAAACAGCTCATCCGAGAACGGATTGATCAGCATGATAACTCCAAACACAATATTTATCAACGCCAAAGCAAACGGTATATGCCAGCTTGTCGACTTAAGCCTCATCAGATTGACCGAGCTTTGAAGCTTCAAAACACCGCTTATAAGCACCATGAATCCAAGAGCGATCCACAGCATCTGTGCAAACTTCTCAACATTTATGATGATAAGTATACCGCCGATGATCCCCGAAAAGCCGATCACAAGATCGTAGCTATTGACAAGCGCCGTCGCATCCAGCCTTGCATATTGGATAAGGTTGATGATACCCATCGCGATCAGGGCGATAG
This sequence comes from Lachnospiraceae bacterium, assembly GCA_003453515.1. Classification (GTDB taxonomy): domain Bacteria; phylum Bacillota; class Clostridia; order Lachnospirales; family Lachnospiraceae; genus Eubacterium_F. The sequence goes on along the minus strand of DMLD01000147.1, from coordinate 7,704 downwards.
CAAGTATATATGTCACCGCTGTCTGTGTCTGAACCGGATACAGTATCAGCACGACCCCCAACACCACATATGCAAGTGCCAGCACAATGATGCTCCATTTAAGCTGCTTTAGAAATTCCATAAGATCCTCCTTCAAAACTGTGCTCTAACATCATTCATGGTTACCATATCAACTCCCAATTCCTCTGTTACACGCTTATAGTCCTTTTCCGTGTTGACAGTCCACACATTCACGACCAGCCCGTTGTCATGGAGCATATCCACATATCGCTCACTCAACAGCGAATGCTTGGAATCAAGCCCTATGCCGTGTCTGATCAAATGGTCGATGAGATCGTCATTCACCGGCACATACGCATCCCTTGGTCTGGCACCGTGTACGTACTGAAGTCTCTCCTTCGGGAAACACAGGTCATGTCTCAGCCTCAGTATCGACTTTGCCTGTCCGCTTATAAAAATGGTCTTGTCGTACATATCATACGCTTTTACTATCTCGACTATCTCCTGAAGCTCTCTGTTCTCAAACTCCTGCTTCAACTCGATAACAGCCATCTTGTCTGACTTTGACAAAACACTCAGATACCTCTTCAGCGTACAAATATGCTGTGTCGGATTCTCACTGACCAGATTTCCTCCTGTCACCGGTATCTCTCTGACATCCTCATATGTGGACTCGGTGATATTTTTCCTGACACCGTACATCCTTCTCATGGAAGCATCGTGTGAAACCACATATGTACCGTCAAGCATCCTCCAGATATCGCACTCTATCCCGTAGCAATCGCACTCTGTTGCAAGCCTGAAGGAAACATCCGTATTTTCCGGAGCACACGCACTCAATCCGCGATGTGCGATCCTCATTACATCCATAGATCTTACTACCCTCCGCAATCTTAGTTAAGGAAAACTAATTTTTATAACCACCAATAATTATACATAACATGTGCATAAAAATCAACCCCAAACTACTCATACCTCAAAGCCTCGATGGGATCCATCTTTGCCGCTTTATTGGCAGGGTAAAATCCGAAAAACATACCTATGACCATGGAGAACACGACCGAGCCTATGATGGGGACGACCGGCGCGGATGCGGAATAACCCATGACCGACGCGGCTATCGCTCCGAGCCCGAAGCCAAGGAGTATCCCGAGCAGTCCTCCTATAAGGCACAGTATCATCGCCTCTATGATGAACTGGAGGCGTATTGACGAGTTCTTGGCTCCGAGCGCCTTTCTGGTCCCTATCTCCCTTGTTCTCTCCGTGATCGAAACCAGCATGATGTTCATAACGCCGATACCTCCGACAAGGAGCGATATACCTGCTATAAATGCTATCGCTATGGAAACCGTGGATATCGTTTCGCTCATCGACTCCGTGATCGTGCTCATCGTAGTTGTCTGTATCTGATAGTCCTCATTATTCTTATAGAACTCGTTGTTCATATAGTTTTTTATCTGTGTTGCAAAAGTCGTTACATCGCTGATAGTTTCATTTGTCACGACCGTGAACTGAGAGTATCCCTCGTCCGAGTGAAGCTTTGCCTTGCCTGTCGTTATCGGGACATAGGCTGATGTGGATACCTCCTCATCGGACTCGGATGAAAAATTGGTGGAGTCCTCCTCATATTCATATACTCCGACTATATAGAACGAATAATACAGGTTGTTTATGCTGACTAATATCCTTTTGCCAAGTACGGAGGTATATCCGGCATCCTCACCGAACACCGAAGAGACCATCTTATCCGAGACCATGATAACCGCCTTCTCCTTACTCACATCATCATCCGTTATATATCTTCCGGCAATAAGCGACACATCGTTTGCATCGTAGTAGCCCCTGTTTATCCCCGTAACATCGATGCTTGCAGAGTTCTCACCCGATGTTACCGTGGCAGAGCCGACAGACTCCGAGAGCGCTATGGAGTCTATCTCATCGGAATATGTGTTTTTAAGCTGCTCTATCATGTCATCGGTGATCCTGTCCTCCTCATCAAGGCTAACCTGTCGGTTCGACTTTCCGAATCTCATGCCGTTGCTTCTTGTCTCCTGCTGCTCGGATAGCTGCCTGACGCCGACCGTTATATTGTTGGCACCCAGATTGGCAAAAGCACTCGTTATCGACGATGTCAGCGATGTCGAAACAGTCATGATCGCGATGACCGAACCAATACCTATGATTATTCCAAGCATCGTCAGGATGGAACGCATTTTATTACCAAGTATGCCGGCAAGAGCGAGCTTTATATTTTCCCATATAAGCATATCAATCCCTCCGTATCCTTACACCTGTCCCTTTTCGCTCCGATATCACATTTCCGTCACTGAGCGTCACTATCCTCTCGGTTTCCTCAGCCAGCTCCTGAGAGTGTGTGATCAGGATTATGGTTTTGCCCTGTTCCTCATGCAGCTTGTGAAAAATGTCCATGATCTTGTGACCGGTCACCGAGTCAAGCGCTCCGGTCGGCTCGTCTGCAAGGATTATCGCAGGGTCGTTGGCAACCGACCTCGCGATGGCGACCCTTTGTTTTTGACCTCCCGAGAGCTCATCGGGCTTATGCATCATGCGGTCATCCATACCGACAAGCTTCAAAAGCTCCTTTGATCTCTCGGTTCTCTCCCTTTTGGATCTGCCCGCGTACAACATCGGCAGCTCTACATTGGACAGTGCACTTGTGCGAGCTATGAGATTGTATGTCTGAAAAACAAAGCCTATCTCCTTGTTCCTTATCTGTGAAAGCGCCTTGTCCTTTGCCTTCGTAACAAGCGTATCACGCAGTGTATACGAACCCTTGGTAGGTCTGTCAAGTGCACCAATTATATTCATAAGAGTGGATTTGCCCGAACCGGATTCACCTACGATCGATAAAAATTCACCCTCCCCCACATCCAGATCTATTCCGTGAAGGACCTCGAGCTCGTTGGGCTGCCCAATGAAAAATCGCTTGATTATCCCTCTGATCTCAATTATATTATCTGACCTTTTTTCTTTACTTTCCTCACTCACAGAGCAACCTCCTTTCCCATACATACGGAATTTAGTTCCCGGGTCCTCCCGGACCGCCGCCCATATCTCCGCCTCCGGGGCCACCGCCCATATTGCCGCTGCGGTTTCCGCCCATCAGTCCGTCAAGCGCTCCCGAGGAGGATTCCGAGCTTTCCGACGAGGTGGTGCTTGTCTCATCGGACGGTATGATCACCGAGAGATCCTCGCTCAGTCCTGTTCCCGATATCTCCACATAATAATCGCTTTCCATACCCTTGGTTACGACCACCTCACTTCTGGCTCCCGAAGAATCCATCACATAGATAACATCCTCACTGTTGTTATTTGTATGGATCGCATCATAGGGAACCGCGTATACATCCGACGCCTCATTTATAATGATACTGCACTTTGCCGTCATCCCCGAGCGTATGCTGTCAACGGTCCCGTTCAGGGCTATCCTGACCTCATAGCCCGAGTTCGATGTGCTTGAACTTCCTCCCATTGATGAGTTCCCGCTCGCCCCCGAGGCTTCCGACCCCGACAGGGTCGAGCTTCCCATGGTCAGCGCCACATAGGTTATGCTGCCCTCTATCTCGGTGTCTCCTGTGGCATCCGTCAGGATCACAACCCTTTGTCCCTTTTCTATCTTGTTTATGTCGTATTCATCGACCGTAGTCGTGACCTGAAACTGTGTGAGATCACTTATCTCCACCGCATCCGATCCGTTATATACACTTCCCTTTTCCACCCCGAGAGCCGTCACCGTGCCATCCATAGTTGCCTTTATGGAGGCTGATTTGAGAGTGTTTTTGGCATCTGTCACAGCCTGCTTTGCCTGTCTCAGATTTTTCTCATTATTGGTTTTTGTTTTGCTCACCTGAGCCTGCGCGGTCTTTATCGACTGCAGATTCTGTGTGTTGGCAGTTTCCAGATTTTCCTTTGCCTGCTTATATGCTGCCTTAGCCTCTGACACCGACATATCATCGCTTATGGTAACGGTAGGTACACTTGTCCCCGATCCGCTTGACCCGCTACCTGTTGTCGATGCGTTATCCCCGGAGTTTCCTGATGAGCCTCCCTGCGAGGGTGCTCCTCCGCCATTTCCTTCACCTGCTCCAACACTTGTCGATGCTGATTCAGTATCACTTCCGACTGATGAAGACTTGGATGACTTGGCAGCTTTTTTTGCTTTTTTCAAAGCAGCCTTGGCTTCCTTTACTGTAGCTTCAAGCTGCTTTTTTTGTGTAGCATAGGTGGTTCTTGCCTGTGAAAGCTGATTGTATGCATCCTGCAGATCCTGTGAAGCTTCAGTCTTTGCATCACTGTAATCTGCTTTGGCATTTTCAAGTGCCTCATTAAGCTCCGACTTGTCAAACGTCACCAGCTTTTGTCCCTTCGTCACGGTATCACCGACCTCGACCAGAACATCCTTCACGGTGACCCCCTGTACATCGGCTGACACGGTAGAGGTGGACGCACTCTCAATGGTCCCTGTCGCACTTACCGACTCCGTCAGATCCATCTTTGTCAAAGCTACGGTATTGATCTGTTGAGTCACATTACCCTCAGCCTTTTTTCCGGACAAAAGCTTTGGTATAAAAATAACCCCGCACACGATCAGTGCCGCGATGATCACGAGGATCACTATTCCCTTTATATGCTTTTTGATCATAGCTACCACCTTTCCCGGTCAAACCTCCGACCACTACTCCCTACATGAAAAAAGGTTCCTGCTAAGGAAACATAGATATACTCAACATTTACTCAGCGTTACTATAATCGTAAAAACAAATTGTGTGTAAATTGTGATTAATTTCGGGATAAACTGTTAATTAGAGAAATTTAAGAATATCAAGAGCTCTTCTGTTGCCCTTCACATCGTGGACTCTGACCATGGAACATCCTTTCATGGCAGCATATACACTTATTGCAATTGTAGCCTCGTCTCGTTCATTTATATCAAGACCAAGGGAATTTCCTATCACGCTCTTTCTCGAAGCCGCCATCATTACATCAAATCCAAGCTTACATATCCTGTCAACATGCCTTATGACACAGAGATTCTGCTCATAGCTTTTTCCAAAGCCCACTCCCGGATCTAGTATGATCCTCTCATCGGGTATCCCGTATTTGCGCGCGATACCGACCGACTCCATAAGCTCATCCGTGACAAGCTCCATGTAAGCCTCATCGTTGTCCGACGGGGTCGTGGAGAGCTTTTTATCCTCCCACACCTCGTCCCTGTTGTGCATAAGACATACATCGACACCGGTCTTTGCCACGAGCCCGGCGAGTCCTTCATCCTTTTTGAACCCGTAAATAGAGTTAAGAAAAGCAGCGCCGGCATCTATAGCTGCCGCCGCCACCTTATACTTGTATGTATCTACCGAGATCGGTATATCTATCCTGTCATGTATCGCCTCTATGACCGGAAGTATCCTCTCCAGCTCCTCTTCATCGGAGATCCTTACAAACCCGGGTCTTGTAGACTCTCCTCCGACATCGATGATATCCGCTCCCCAACCTGCCATCCTCTCAGCCTGTGCCAAAGCCCTGTCAACATCGGTATAGCTTCCTCCATCCGAGAAGGAATCCGGAGTCACATTGAGGATACCCATGATCCTTACTTTGTTATTTTGACTTTTCATATATAATCCTCAAACCCTTCAGTGTCAGATCTCTGTCATATATATCGATCTTGTCAGTACTGTCAGCTATGATCCTTCCGAGACCTCCCGTCGCAACGACCCTCGCGTCAAGCCCCGACTCCTCTTTGAAATGGTCTATGATGTATTCGGTCTGTCCTATACATCCGTATACCAGTCCTGCCTGCATGCTCGGGATCGTGGATTTTGCCAGGATCGATTCGGGCTTTTCTATCTCTATCTCGGGAAGCTTTGCCGCACCGCTCCACAGAGCCTTGGCTGATGTACGAAGTCCCGGAGCCGTCACTCCCGCGACAAACGCTCCGTCCTCGGTCACCAGATCATACGTGGTTGCCGTACCGAAATCTATGACGATGACCGGTCCCCCGTAAGAAAAATAAGCTCCTGCCGCGTCTACTACCCTGTCCGCTCCTACTTCAACGGGGTTCGGAAGTGCTATACGGATGCCTGACTTCGTTCCGTTTCCGATAAAAATAGCATCACAATGAAGATACTTATATATTCCGCTGCTCAGCGAATAGTTCACCTTGGGAACTACCGATGATATTATCACATCCTCTATGTCCTCAGCCGATACCAGCTGATGTGACAGCTGCTCCATGATGCTTACCCCGAACTCATCCGATGTCCTTGGCAACTCGGTAGTAAGCCTGAATTCATGCTTGATCTGTGTACCATCTATAAGTCCGATGGTTATATTGGTATTTCCGACATCTATAGCAAGCAGCATACCCGTCTCCTTCCGATTCCGTATTAGGATATAATATCCTTATTCCTCTCCTAAAAAGAATGTCTGATAATAGACCTCCATATCCTCCAAAAGCTCTTTATATTTTTCCTGATACTGCTTTATCTTCAGATAAGCACCTATCTCATCATACTCAAAGTCATTTTCCGCCGCCGTGGTCGAGAAGTACAGATTGCCCTCCTCATCATAGGAAAGCGTAAGTATCCCCCCTACATCCTCGGTATAGAGTACCATCATCGCCTGAAGCTCTTTTTTTATCTGCTCGGGCAGCGTATCGTTGAATCTCGGGTTCAGATAATACTTCTGCTCGTAACGGCTGCTGGCGCATAACACCTGATCATCACTCACCCTGCTCACCCTTGTCCTTTCCACGCTCCCTCATGGGAACATAGTGCTTGTGATGTCCAACTGCCTTATATGCGGGTCTTATGATGCGTCCCGCGTTTACCAGCTCCTCTATACGGTGTGCCGACCATCCCGCGATACGCGCGATCGCGAACAAGGGCGTGTAAAGCTCATTCGGGATCTCGAGCATCGAGTATACAAGTCCGCTGTAAAAATCGATATTTGCGGAGACTCCCTTATATATATGTCTCTGATCCGCGATGACCTTCGGTGCCAGCTTCTCGACATTTTTATAAAGGGTGAACTCCTTCATCATACCCTTCTCGACAGCAAGCTTCTCAACGAATTTCTTGAAGGTTCTTGCTCTCGGATCGGAGAGTGAGTATACCGCGTGTCCCATTCCGTATATGAGACCTGCCCTGTCAAAGACCTGATGGTTGAGCAGTGCGGTCAGATATGTCTCGATCTCTTCCTCGTCCTCCCAGTCCTTCACCCATTTTTTCATGTCCTCAAACATCAACGATACCTTCACATTGGCACCGCCGTGTCTGGGACCCTTGAGCGATCCGAGAGCTGCGGAGATGGCTGCGTAGGTATCGGTTCCCGAGGACGTCACCACATGATCTGTAAATGTGGAGTTGTTACCGCCGCCGTGCTCGGCGTGGAGCACCAGTGCCAGATCGAGTATCTTTGCCTCGAGCGGTGTGAATTTCGAATCAGGTCTCAACATATGAAGTATGTTTTCAGCTGTGGAAAAATCCCCCCTCGGCGGATGCAGAAAGAAGCTTGTTCCCTCGTGAAAATACTTCGTTGTCTGATATCCGTAAACCGAAAACATCGGAAAAAGCGCGACCAACTCCAGACACTGTCTGAGCACATTAGGTATGGAGGTATTGTCCGCCATATCATCATAGGAATAGAGTGTAAGTACACACCTTGAAAGGGTGTTCATCA
>DMLD01000181.1 GCA_003453515.1 Lachnospiraceae bacterium | reverse complement strand
GTATCGGGAGTTGAGCTTTTGGATACGCCGGGTATCCTCTGGCCCAAATTTGACGACCCGATGACCGGACTGCATCTTGCGTGGATAGGAGCTATCAGGGATGAGATACTTCCGATCACCGATATGGCTCTTGATCTTATCGAGTATCTGAACGGTATCGATAAGACTTATATTGGGCAAAAGTATAATATATCAAATAACGGTGATTCGACGGATACTCTTATGGAGATAGCCACGGCGAGAGGCTGCGTAAAAAAGGGCGGGGAGACAGATTACGACAAGGCGGCAAAGCTTCTGATAGATGATTTCAGAGGTGTAAAGCTTGGAAGGATAACTATAGAATGCGTTGAGGAGGTTATGCGCAATGAGTGAAGAGTTTGATCGTGATGCTCTTTTTAATGATATAGATAAGATAATGGCTGAGCAGGGCTATACAAATATAAAACCGATAACTGATCCGGTAGAGATCAGGCCAACGGATATATTGTCAAATCTGAAGGCAAATATACCGGATGATATGGCAGATGATAATATCGAAATAATCAAGCCGTCCGTTGAAACAACGGCATACGGTGAGGTCATAAGCCGTGAGGAGGACGTCGCTCCCATCATGGAGAATGTTGGACATACTGCAGATACTTCCTCTGTCACGGAGGATGTAAGACCTTCTGTTGAAACTATTCCCATCAGAGAGAATATCCACACAACCGCAGCGGATGTTCACTTTAGTGAGGATATAGACAGACCGGCAGAAAGCATTTCCGATGGTAAGGCTTTGAATGCTTCCGAGGAAGGTTTCTCTTATAATGAAGAAGCAGCTGCGTCGCCTATGTTTACCACTATAGAAAAGCCGATAGACTGGCCATCCGACAAGAATACAGGCGCCGGTGCAAAACGAACCAAGGATAATAGTGATCAGCCTCCGGTTTCCTATCTTGAAGGGGCTGCAAACAGCGGATATACGGTCGAGAATGTTGCCTTCGGAGATGTTTCCGTAGGCGTCGAGACCGAGAGTGTCGAATACAGTGTGGGTCATCCTCTGCTAAGGCTTCTGCGCAATATACTGATCTGCGTTGCCGCGGCTTTGCTGATATCCCTGCTTGTTACAAAGTTTATAGCACATCACACATCGGTTGACGGCAGCTCGATGAAGAACACGCTTTCCGACGGCGATCAGCTTATAGTAGAGCAGTTTACCTATTATTTCCATGAGCCCGAGCGGTTTGACGTTGTAGTATTTCCGATTTCTACAGAGGATAATTATATAAAGAGAATTATCGGTCTACCCGGCGAAACAGTACAGATAATCGACGGACAGGTATATATCAACGGAAAGCTTCTGACAGATGACAGATACGGCACCGAACTCATGAACGATCCCGGGATAGCGTCGGATACCATTTATCTGCAAAAGGATGAGTACTTTGTTCTCGGGGACAACAGGAATGCCAGCGTGGACAGCCGTTTTCCCGAGGTGGGTCTGGTCAAGGGAAAGGATATAAAGGGCAAGGCGTGGTTGAGGTTTTATCCCTTTGGTGATTTCGGTATAGTCAGATAAAGGCTGAGGTGAACTATGGAGATCGAGAAAAAATACCTGATCAAGGATTTGCCGAGAGACATCGACAGCTATCCGCATGTTTCGATCGAGCAGGCATATCTGTGCACTGACCCGACTCTGAGAGTTAGGAGATACGGCAACAGGTATATTCTTACCTATAAAAAAAGAATAAATGATCCTTCAAAGCTGAATGTCTCGGAGGAGATAGAATCGGAATTATCCTACGAGGCATATGAGCATCTGTTTTCAAAGGCGGATGGTACTCCCATCAGAAAAACAAGATACAAGATACCTTATGGCGAGCATGTGATCGAGCTTGATATTTTTCACGGAGCCTATGAGGGGCTGTATCTTGCGGAGGTCGAATTCGGATCGGTAAGCGAGGGAGAGTCCTTCGTTCCTCCCGCATGGTTCGGCGATGATGTGAGCGATGATGTGAGGTATACCAACGCTTATCTGACCATGCATTCATCAACTTGATATTTTTTCAACCTAAAACTTGATTTTTTTTAAGAAAAGCCTTGCATTCCTCTGTGGTGTGGTGTATAATGTAACCGCTACAAAATTTCACCAATCAAGGAGGTATCAAAATGTCATATGTTGATGAGGTTCTTGAGGAACTGATCGCTAAGAATCCCGCTGAGCCGGAGTTCCATCAGGCTGCAAAGGAAGTACTTGAGTCACTGCGTCCGGTTGTCGAGAAAAACGAGGAGGCTTATCGTAAGGATGCGCTTTTGGAGCGTCTTGTCAATCCCGAGAGACAGATCAAATTCAGAGTTCCGTGGGTCGATGACAAGGGACAGGTCCAGGTAAACACAGGCTACCGTGTTCAGTTCAATTCAGCTATAGGACCTTATAAGGGCGGACTTCGTTTCCATCCTTCAGTTAACCTTGGTATTATCAAATTCCTTGGATTTGAGCAGATCTTTAAAAATTCTCTTACCGGACTTCCGATCGGCGGAGGAAAGGGCGGAAGCGATTTCGATCCCAAGGGCAAGTCAGATCGCGAGATCATGGCATTCTGCCAGAGCTTTATGACCGAGCTCCAGCGTCACATCGGTGCTGATACAGATGTTCCCGCAGGTGATATCGGTGTTGGCGGTCGTGAGATCGGATATATGTACGGACAGTACAAGAGGATCAAAAATATATATGAGGGCGTTCTTACCGGTAAGGGTCTTACATACGGCGGATCGCTGGCTCGTACAGAGGCAACCGGATACGGACTTTTGTATTTCACGGACGCTATGCTTCGTGCTAACGGCCAGAGTCTTGAAGGAAAGACTGTTTGTGTATCCGGTGCAGGAAATGTTGCTACCTACGCTACACAGAAGGCTCAGCAGCTGGGTGCTAAGGTCGTTACTGTTTCAGATTCAACCGGTTGGATATACGATAAAGACGGTATCGATGTAGCTCTCCTCAAGGAGGTCAAGGAGGTCAAGCGTGCAAGACTTACAGAGTATGCTGCCGCTCGTCCTTCGGCTGAGTATCATGAGGGTCGCGGAGTATGGTCGATCAAGTGTGATGTTGCACTTCCTTGCGCAACTCAGAACGAGCTTCTGATCGATGATGCTAAGCAGCTTGTTGCCAACGGTGTTATCGCTGTTGCCGAGGGTGCCAATATGCCTACAACTCTTGATGCTACAGAGTATCTTCAGAAAAATGGTGTGCTGTTTGCACCGGGCAAGGCTTCAAATGCCGGCGGTGTTGCGACCTCAGCGCTTGAGATGAGCCAGAACTCAGAGCGTTTGTCATGGACATTTGATGAGGTCGATGCAAAGCTTAAGGGCATTATGGAGAATATCTTCAAGAACTGCGATGAGGCAGCGAAGAAGTATGGCTTTGAGAAGAATTATGTTGTAGGAGCAAATATTGCCGGCTTCGAAAAGGTCGCTGAAGCGATGACCGCGCAGGGTATAGTATGATCCTTATACTGACGTAATTTTAGGAAAGTTATAATACCGACGCGTGGACGCGGTCGGAGCTTTTCTTCCTCGATCGGTTCTAAACGAACCTCCTCGAAAGAAAACTCCTGCCGCCACGCT
>DMLD01000129.1 GCA_003453515.1 Lachnospiraceae bacterium | reverse complement strand
GCTCTCACATACCTTTCATCATCACATACAAGGAACTCACTTCCCCATATCGTTCCGTCATCACCGTAGCCCGTGCCGTCAAATGCTATCCCGTAGACCCTTCCGTCAAGCCCGTGCTCCGCCATGACCGACAGTATATGTGCATGGTGGTGATACACCTCCCTGACAGGGCTCTCCCTTTTGGCAAAGCCCGACGAGATATACGCAGGATGGGCGTCACATATACGGCTTTGCGGCTCTATATTTAATAAAGCTCCCATCAGCCTTTGCTCCCTGCACCAGAGATCATAGGCATCCCTGTCATAGAGATCACCAAAGTGTCCCGAGGGATAAGCCGTATCGCCCCTGCCCAGCGCAAACACAGCCTTCAGATCACCGCCCATGGCTATCGTATCGTGGGGAAGCCTGTACTTAAGTCTGATGGGCTCGGGTACATAGCCTCTACCTCTCCTCAAAATCTGTATATGCACGCCGCTTTCTCTGCCGTCCTGTGTAGCAGCAGTCTCCGGTTTCTCCTCATACATACACTGAAAAATGGAATCATCCAGACCGTGTACTATCCGCCTGTCATTTGACAGTACCGCATCACATATACCGTCTCTCATCAGCTCCAGCATCCTGTCATCATCCGTTATGATAGGCTCTCCGCTGATATTGGCGCTTGTCATGACAAGCGTTTTAAGACTCCTCATTATGATAAGCTGTATCGGATCCGACGGAAGCATGGCTCCTATGCTCAGGCTTTCGCCGCAGACGGACGGAGCAAAGTCCATATCCTGAAGCTTGTCGACAAGCACTATCGGTCGTGCAGGCGATATCAATAGCCCTTCCTGCTCCACGCTCACACAGGCGTAGCGCCTAAGCAGGTCTATATCGTCAAACATCACGGCGAACGGCTTGTTTTCCCGTCTTTTCATTTTTCTGAGCCTCTTCGCCGCCTCCTCACAATCAGGGTCAAAGCAAAGATGATACCCTCCGATATTCTTGATCGCGACTATACTGCCGTTCTTAAGCATAGCTATACATTTTTGCAGGGCATCCCCGGTCTCGCAGCCCTTATCCCTTACATGCAGGCTTACGCCCGGGCCACATTCCCCGCAGGCTATGGTCTGCGCATAGGTACGTACCCTTGATGCTCCCTCATACTCATCCCTGCATTTTTCACACATCTCAAAAGCATCCATCGATGTTCTCTCTCTGTCATAGGGAACACTGTGTATGATCGAGTATCTGGGACCGCAGCTGACACAGCTTATGAACGGATACATATATCTTCTGTTTTTACTGTCAAACAGCTCTCTTTCACAGCTCTCACAGGTCGCGATATCGGCAGGCACGTATCTGATGCTCTCATCGTAGTCGGTGCTTTCGACTATCACAAAGCCGTCCGGATCCTCTCCTAAGTCGGCGGTCGTATCCCCGGCGTCATTTATGATGACCTCATCGACCCTTGCTCCCTTGGGCGCACACGACGAAAGGCGTCGGATGAACTCATCCAACGCCCCCTCATCTCCCTTGGCAAGGATCTTCACGATCCCGCCGGAGTTACATACGGTACCGCGGATGGATAACTCCTGCGCTGCGCGGGCAACGAAAGGTCGAAATCCGACTCCCTGTACCAAACCCAAAACGGTTATATCGATATGTCGCATATATTCCCTCTTTATTTACGCTTCGCCGTCCTTCTTACTCTCTGCGGCGGCCTTTGCAGCCTTGGCTGCAGCTGCCTTTGCGGCAAGCTCCTCCCTCTTTTTTGCCTCTGCCTCGAGCACCTCGGGAGACTTTGTATATGTGACCCTGCTCTTTTCGGGTCCCGGCTCCTGATATCCGCTTATCATATGCAGACATTTTTTCGGACATTTTTCTACACAATAACCGCAGGCTATACAGTCAAAGCGGTCGATCGACCATGTACCCTTCAGCTTGTCGACAGTGAGAGTTCCGCACGGACAGCATCTCACGCACATGCCGCAGCCTATACACTCATCGATCGTTATCTCTATATGTCCTCTCGCCCTTTCGGTATACTCATACGGCTCAAAGGGATATGTGGTTGTTACCGGCTTTTTGAAAAGATTTTTCATAGCCTGTGGTGCAAGCTTCATTATACCCATAATCTTAACTCCTTTATCTCTCCGTACAGCTTATACAAGGATCGATCGTCAATATCAAAAGACCCACATCCGCAAGCTGAGTATTTTTAAGCATCTCACATAACCCCGGAAGATTGGCAAAGGTTGGGGTGCGGATCCTAAGTCTTTCAACATACGGCTTTCCGTTTGCCTTGACATAGTAGACCGCCTCTCCTCTGGGCTGCTCCACTCTCATGAAGTATTCTCCCGACGGGTTACCCTTTATGGGGACTGACAGCTCATCCGATGCCGGTATCCCAGCTATGGCCTGACGAAGTATGTCTATCGACTGGAATATCTCCATGATCCTGCACTTGCATCTTGCGTAGCAGTCGCCCTCATGTGAAACTATGGGTTCAAAATCGATATTCGGATAAGCCGCATAGCCAAGCTTCCTCATATCGGTGTAGATGCCGCTCGCTCTGCCGAACGGACCACAGCAGCCGAGATCGTGCGCCTGCTCCTTGGTGAGCACTCCTACACCGACCAGTCGTGACTGTACGGAATAGTCCTCTAAAAATGTCTTGCTCAGAACTTCAAGCTCTTCCTCGACCTCTTTTATCGTTGAAAGTATGATCTTGAAATGCTCGTCTGTTATATCCTTTATGACTCCGCCGACACAGTTTACGGAAAATATAAGTCTTCCGCCCGTTGTCATCTCCTGCAGGTCAAGCACCTTCTCCCTGACACGCCACGCCTGATAAAACAGGTTTTCAAAGCCGAAGCCGTCGGCGAGCAATCCCAGCCACAGAAGATGGGAGTGCATACGTCCAAGCTCAGCCCATATGGTTCTCAGATACTTTGCTCTCTCGGGTATATCTACATCAAAAATATGCTCTACCGCCTCACAATAGCCCATGCCGTGCTGAAAGCTGCATATACCGCAGGTTCTCTCGGCAACATATGTGAGCTGATTGAAATCTCTTTTATCCACCAGGCTCTCAAGTCCCCTGTGGATAAATCCGATCGAGGGAACAGCCTCTACTATCTTCTCATCCTCTACGACAAGATCCAGATGTATCGGCTCCGGAAGGACCGGATGCTGCGGCCCGAACGGAATAACACTTCTCTTAGCCATGCTTCTAGTCCTCCTTATCCTTACCGCCCGGTCCAAGCGGATTCTCTACATTTATCCTGTACAGCTTGTTGTTGTAATCAAGGCTTATCATGTTTATCCTGACTCCGAATATTTCCTTCATCTCGTTCTCATAAAATACGGCGGACGGTACGACCTCTGTGATCGACGGTACCTCGGTATCCGTATCTATTACAAGCCTCAGGCTCTTGTATGTGTAATCCACATCATCAGCGAAGGAATAGCTCAGTTCAAATTTGTCATCGATGTAAGCCGCACACGCCTGTGAAAGCCGCATACCTTCCTTTTTCAGCTCCATCACCTTCGGAAGCAGCTCACCTACCTCGATCTGTGTAACTGTCGGTGTGAGATCGATCTCAGCCATTTACCTTCACCTCACTCTCATCATGACGAATGCCATGCTTTTTGTTGTATTTGTGCTCATCAAGACGCTTCTGGAAAAGCTCGACTGCCTGTACCACACCGTCTATGATAGCCTGCGGACGCGCCGCACAGCCCGGAACATATATGTCCACGGGGATCACGGTATCAGCGCCTCCGAGTATGTTATAACAATCCTTAAAAATACCACCCGTACATGCGCAGACCCCGACAGCCACAACTACCTTGGGTCTGGGCATCTGCTCATACAGCTGCTCGACCACGGCCTTGTTCTGCTCATTGATACCGCCGGTTATCAGAAAAATATCCGCCTGCATCGGATCTCCCGTATTCATCACTCCGAATCTCTCGGCATCATAAACGGGAGTCAGGGCAGCCAAAACCTCTATATCACATCCGTTGCAGCTTGACCCGTCATAATGGAGCAGCCACGGTGATCTTTTTATATTAGCCATATCCTATATCCTTTCTGTCATTTAATGATCATCAGTATTATCAGATTGACACCCGCCGAGAGAGCCGTAACTCCCCAGCTTAGCTTGACCATGGTATCCCACTTGACACGTGCCGATGTATTGTCTATCAATATTTCTATAAAATATGTCACAAGCACTACCGCAATCGCAACTATCACGCTCCACCATGTGGAATTGATGATATAGAGTCCCACTACACCCATCAGAAATACGTTCTCATACCACTCGGTGACCTGGAAGATCGCGAGGTTTCTCGCTCCCATCTCTGTCGTGAGTCCCTTGACGATCTCCTGATGCATATGATGGGAGGTCGCAAGATCGAACGGTGACTTCCTCATCTTTATGGTAAGGATAAATACAAACGATACGAAAAAGCCCGGCAGATACATTATGGCACTCACATTCGACACGGCGATATCAGAAACATTGAACGTTCCTCTCGCCAGATAAAAGCCCACGCAGGTAAGCAGCACCGCAGGCTCGTAAGCAAGCATCTGTATAAGCTCGCGGTTTGCACCCATGGTGGAATACGGTGTTGATGTGACCATTGCGGCAAAGTAGAGAAATGTCGCGCCCGTAGTCATTACGAAAAAGCACATCAGTATATCAGTACCGGCAAAAAACATAACTCCCGTAAGTATCATAAGTATCATATACGGCAGCAAAAAGAACATCTGCGATCTGCTGACTATGATGACCTGCTTACTGAAAAGCTTGATCACATCGTAGAAGGGCTGAAACAGCGGCGGTCCCACTCTTCTTTGCATCCTTGCAGATATTTTTCTGTCAATCCCCTCCAAAAGTCCACCGATAAACGGAGCAAGGAGTACATATGCTATGACAAGTATGATCTCTGTTGTATTCATGACAATGCACCTCCTATGATGATGGTAAGCATCACGATAAGCACTGCCATCGTGAAGATCTGCGCGGGCTTCATAAGCTTTCTCTTGCCCACGAGATCCTTATAATAATGGTTTGAAAGCCAAAGTGTTTTTCTCTCGCCGAACGAATCCACAAACGATCTGTTGTCTCCGAAGTTTACTCCGTTCATGTATGAGCCCTTGCGGTTGAACGTCATCTTTCGCGAATAAATGTAAGCAAGCACCGGTATGGCAAATACCAGCAGGATTATGACCACAAGCACTATCAATATATTGGCGGGCAGCACATTCATTGACACGCCGAAGGTCTCCTCTACCAGAGGATTTACATAAACCGATGAAAGCAGAGGAAACAGCATACACAAAAGTATCATGAGTATCGCGTGTATGGTCAGAGATATCATCTCTGTAGGTCTTGTGACGTCCTTTATCTTCTCCTCGGTCAGATGGGTATGGCTTACGAGCTTGCCCATCCACTTTGTCCAGTACAGCGATGTAGTCGCACTACCGAAGACTATGAACAAAACCAATATGATATTTCTCTCATCAACAGATGCCCTGAGCGCAGCCCACTTCGATATCAGCATTCCGAACGGAGCCAAAAACATGCCCGCGATACCTATGAACATAAATGCGGCGAGCTTTGGCATGATGTACAAAAGACCGTGCATATCCTCCACGTCTCTTGAATGAAGGGAGTTCTCCGTGGCACCAACATCCTGGAACAAAAGCGATTTGGATATCGCGTGGAATATCATAAGGAATACCCCTGCCCACATGGTCTCGGGTGTACCTACTCCCGCGCAAGCGACCATGAGTCCGAGGTTCGATATCGTCGAAAACGCAAGTATCTTTTTGCCGTCACTTTGGGCAATTGCCATAAGCGATGTGGCGAGGAATGTAAAGCCTCCTATGAGCGCTATCATGTTACCGGTCGTCGTTCCTGTCATGGCAGGCGAGAGCCTGAGAAGCACATATATTCCTGCCTTTACCATGGTCGCCGAATGCAGCAGTGCCGACGACGGCGTAGGCGCGACCATGGCACCTATAAGCCATGTTGAGAACGGCAGCTGAGCCGCCTTGGTAAGAGCCGCAAAGGCTATGAGCGCAACAGCTATGGTCGCGACAGGGCTTGCTCCCGACATGCAGATGCCGACAAGCTCATGCAGCGATACAGAGCCCATCTCTATAGCAAAGTATATGATGCCGACCGCAAGGGCGCAGCCTCCCAAAAGGTTCATCCACAAAGCCCTGAACGAATTGTGGACAGCCTCCTCCTCTCTTGTATATCCGATAAGCAAAAACGAACAAACACTTGTGAGCTCCCAGAAGAAATCGATCCAGAGCAGGCTCTCCGACAAAACAAAGCCAAACATCGCTCCGAGAAAGAGAAATAAGAGCATGAAGAAATAGTGTCTTCTGTCCTCAACCGACTTATGATGATCGTGATAGCCGTGCATATATCCGACGGCATATATCGCGATAAGTCCTCCGATAACGCCAACTATGATACACATAAGTATGGAGAGATGATCCACATAAATATGAGCCGCCTCTCTCACCTTCGGTCCCGCGAGCTCAAGCCAGACCATCCCTGCAGTGGGGATGATGGACAGCAGTGAGACCCAATACTTTTTGTACTTGAAGCTGAGGAATGTGACCACGCACATCAAAATGATCTCCGCGCCAAGTATAAAGTAGTCACTTACCTTGGTATCAATATACAGTGTAACTGCCTTACTTCCGTTGTCTATCCAAAGATAGGTTAGTACTCCTACCCCTACCATGATCATTACTGCCCCGAAGTACGCTATCACGCTGCGCACCTTGTCAGCGCGTATCACAAAAAGTAAAAATGCGATCACAAGCGGGAAGATGATCAAAAACGGAATGATCGGTATGTTTGCCATGATGCCCTCTTTCCGCGGTGACTTATTTTTATCCGGATATCTCTATCCTTATCCCTTGTGTATCTCACCGCTGATACACGGGATATAATTTATGCGATCCTTAAAACGCACTAAAACGACTGCAGCCAAAGGCTGCAATCGCCTTGTATTCACACGCCGAAGCGGTTAATGTGTGTCGAAAAAATGCACAATAGCATTTAATTCTTCAAAAGTCTTGCAAGCTTTCCGCTCCTGTCACGTATCAGGGTTATCACAAGCCATATGAGCAAAGCAAGTGTAACAACGCTGAGTCCGAGAAATGTATCGTTTATCATATCCTTTATATCCGGCGTAAAGTACGCAGCTCCTAAGCTTGCATACTCAAAAACTGCATCGATAAACCACATAAGTGATGCTCCCCATAACATAAACATCAATGGAAACAGACTGACCTTGATGTCCTTAAAATACCAGATACAGGTGGTAACGATCGCTGCAATAACACTTATAAGCAAAGTCATGCTTTTTCCTCCTCTCTCCTTGACGCTCTTCTGACGATACGCTCAGCAACGAGACACATTCCGCCCCAGATAAGAGTTATAAACGCCGCCATGGATGTTCCTACCGTAGCCATCTCCATAAACATCTCATTCATATCTTCCGGAGAAGCCATAGCCGATAAAAACGGGAACCAGGCAACTATCTCTCCGTGCCAGATATGCTCAAAGAGCAGAAGTACGACACCGCCGATAAGCATGTAATTTAACCATTTGAGCTTCCTCTTCAAAGGAATGCCTACCTCATGCTCGACAGCCTCATTCGTCTCAGTCTCCTTAGAAGCTGCGACCTTCTCACAAACCTTTACAACAACAGCCTCTGCTGCCGGTACGATAAAACAAGCCATAAACACACACCTCCTATTAATTTCACAACAATGCATTTACAATTATAGTAAATTATACCCGAGATGTCAAAGCATTTTTATGTTTTTGGAAAAATATTTTTATCTGTTGTAATATCTCATCCTGTACTGCTTGGGAGTGATCTTCATCTGCTCCCTGAAAACCTTGATAAAGTGCGAATTGGAACCGAAGCCGAGCCCTGTCGCTATCTGTGTAAGGGAATAATCCGACTCCTTGAGCATCACTGCGGCGACCTCCACTCTCTGATCCCTCACATAGTCCTGCACGGTGCTTCCGGTCTCCTCGTGAAACCTTGTCGCAAGGTAGTTCGGAGATAAGCCGACAGCCTTTCCTATCTGCTTTAACAAAAGCTTTGTGTGCAGATTGGCTCTGATATACTCCATCGCCCTGCTTATGGATCTGGAGATCTTTGCCTTCTTCTCAACTTCCTTAGATGTATCCTCCTCCTGATCACGGCTCTCCTGGACCTTCCTTGTGAAGTCAAGGAACATAATGGTATGCAGCTCATCCACCGCCTCTACGCTCTTGCAGTCATCCATGCGTGATATGTACAGATTCTTGAGCGCCTGCGCAGGCTCATCCGGCATACCTCCCTGCATCGCAAAGAAAGCAGCCATGGTCGTTGAAGAAACAAACAAAAACTTCTTGTTCATCAGCTCATCGGATGACATCCTCTCCCCATCCACGCTGTCGATAAGCGCTTTGCAGGAAAGAACTCCCTCTATATTGCCGTCTCTCAGACTGTAATACGGGATCATCGCAAAGCTGCTTATCTTTTTTTCCTTTTTCTCCTCTTTTTTTCCTTCATTTTTAAGGTATTCAAGATA
>DMLD01000008.1 GCA_003453515.1 Lachnospiraceae bacterium | reverse complement strand
CCGTCGTTGTACTCGTTGTTGCCGCCGAAGTTGACGTTACAGTACCAGTCGCGGTAGGGTGAGCTCTCGCGATTTTCCCTGATATCCTTGAATGCAAAGAAATCCCTTCCGGTGTGATTGAACACGCCGTCAAGTATAACGCGTATCCCGGCTTCGTGACATGCCTCCACAAACTCCTTCAGATCGTCGTTTGTCCCCAGTCTTGAATCGAGCCTTTTGTAGTCTGTCGTGTCATAGCCGTGCGAGCCCGACTCAAAGAGCGGTCCAATATAGAGCGCGTTTACACTCAGCTTCTTCAGATGCTCTATCCACGGCCACAGCTTCCTGAGCCTCGAAACCGGCTCACCGTAGTCATTTGTTCCGGGCGCTCCGAGCAGACCAAGCGGATATATGTGATAAAATCTCGCCTCTTCATACCAAGCCATAGTACTCCCTCCAATCGACGGCTCTGCGATAAAAGATTTTTTTTCCTTAATTCATGAAAGCTTCTTAAGCTTCTTTATGAGCTTCTTTTTACTGAGGGTCTTGACACATGAGCCTGCACGCTCTGAGATAGCGCTGTATTTGTCTTCGGTTATCTCCTTGCGCTCTCCTCCTGCCTTCTGGTAATAATACTTTACCTGATCATCAGAGCCAAGCTCGGCAACGTATCTGAAAGCTTCAGTCAGCGCGCCGTTTTTCAGCTTGTGTGCTATATGCCAGCCTCCGGCGCCCTCACCGGATTCCCAGAAAAGCTTTTTGCCGGCTTCATATCCGAGAGTGTACTCCGGTATATACTTAAGGATCCTTTTTACCTTTCCGGATTTGTAAGCATATACCTTTGCGTATGTTTTTCCAACCACCAGCAGATCCTTGACACCGTCTCCGTCCATGTCGCCTATGCTGTAGGTCGCGTTTTTGCCATAGACGATCTTCTTCGACTTCAATGCTGCTGCGAACGCCTTTCCTGCACTCGAGTTCGCGCTCGCTGCCTCTGCAACAGTAGCTGATGTCAGCCCAAGACATAACGAAAGCATGAGAACCCCGGCAACGATCATTCTCTTAAACCTCATATCCAATACCTCCGATCCTTTCTTTATGCGCATCCATGAGGCTTCCTCGCACTTTCCCAACTCACCGCAGGATACACGGATACGATATGTAAACCACTATTTAAGATTTTAACACAGACCGGATATAATTGCAATGAAAAACGACCTATTCGATAACTATATCTCCCGCTGACAGATCCACCTTCATCGATCTTTCCGGTGTATCGGGCGTCACTGCTCCTCTGGATACCTCGTCACCGCAGTCGTCACCCATGAGTGTTATGCTTCCGGCAGAGGAATCAAGGTCAAAGCTGAATTTTTTTGCATCGTCAGGGGTCCGGAATCTGTATTTGAAGCTTCCCGCCGACATATCTGCGATGACCTGTCTGACATCGATCCTCTCTATCGTGGCGTCACCCGCCGACATATCGATATCGAGCTTTGATGCGATCTCACTGTCATGGAGCTTGAACCCGCCTGCCGACATATCTGCCTTCAGCTCCTGCGCACTCAGATTGCCGACATCGAGATTACCCGCCGACATATCAAATTCATATGACAATTTCGTTGATCCCTCGGGTACCCTGACGGTAAAGCTTCCACCGGCGCCCATGCTGCCAAACAGATGGAAGCCGGTCTTATCCTTCACAGTCAGCTTTTTCTCCGACAGCTCGAACACGGGTCTTCCGTAAAAGCTACCGCTGTACTCTATCTCAAGCTTGGTGGGATCATTTCCACGGATCACCTTGACATCCGCAGCGCTGATATCCATAAACAATGAGTCCAGATCAGATATGTTGTACACCTCCTTGCCATCGTAAGGCGAGGCACTCTCTATGATATTGCCTATGTTTTTAAACGGCCACGAGGCAACAAACCCGATCCCTCTGAATATATTTCCGACAATCATAAATGCCAGCCAGCATACAATAACTATCGCTATGATACCGACAACGGATCTGCCGCTGCCCTTATCATTATACTTCCACTCGCTTGCCTGACCGCCGTCTATGCTGACACTGTCCCTGTCATAGCGCCCCATAGCCTTTGACAGCTCCTTCATCCTGTTCTTGCAGCTCTGGGAATATATAATACAGAACACGCCCAATGCAACAAAAAGCAGTATACCCGGCTCAAATATGTCACCGAGCACCCCCGGCAGCATATCCCCGGTCGCCGATACGGCAGGCGATATCACACACAGCACTATACCTAACACAAGCAGACCGGACTGACCGCTGACAAGCTTCTCTCCGTCACCTGAAAGGATCGCGGAGCCCGCTTCATCGACCGATATATAAGACCTCTTTATCCTGCCGACACGCTTTGTCTTGTTCGACGCGGTGATAAAAAGTCCGACTGCCAAGCCGACACTTAAGAAAAATGCGAGCCCGGACAACCCGTCTCCTATTCTTCCGCCGAGTATGGCTCCTATGACATCATCACAGATCGCGGCAAGATACGGAGCAAGTATACACAGTGCCACACCCGCTGCCACACAGAAGGCATGACTCTTAGCAAACGATATGTAATCACCCGTCTCCTTGGATGACCATTTATAAAACGGTCTGTTTTTCACCTTTTCAGCGGTACTTCCTGATCCGGCAGCTGATCCTGCCGTATATCCTGTACTGCCGCCTTCCGCTCCGGTGGCTCCGTCTGCCGTGTATCCGGCTCCCGCAGCTGACCCTGCTGCCTCGCTGCGCTCTCTATCCGCGCGCTTTCTGTCATGCTTGACCTTTACCAGGGCTACATCGAGCCCGAGCTCGCGAATTATCTCATCTATATTTCCAAACTCATCTATGACAGTCTGTACCGCCTCGTCCTCAGACTTACCCTCATCGAGAAGTGCTTCGTACTTATCCTCCATCATCTGCATCAACTCAGCCTTTGCACGGAGAACCTCAGGAGTTTCCGCGACTCCCTCGAAAACACTGCTCAGATACTCTATCAATCTTTCCATGTCACGCCTCCTCACTATTGCTTACAAAATTCTCAGATACAAACCTGTCGATCACCTCTTTGGTAAGCCTCCACTCGGAGCATTTTTCCGAATAATAATCCTTACCCGAATCCGTGATCCTGTAGTAAGTACGCTTTTTGCCGTTGTCTCCCACCTCGGCAAAGGAGTTTATGTAACCGTTTTTTTCCATACGGGACACTGCCGAATACAGCGTAGTCTCCTTGATCACATATTTATCCTCCGAGATCCGCCTGATATTTTTGGAGATCTCATACCCGTAGGATGGTTCGTTCAAAAGCAGATACAGTATGATAGTGTCGTTGTATCCGCGGATTACATCACTGCTGATCATGGCACTTCTCCTTCCTGATATAAAAATACCCTCAATACTCGCCGTCACTTTGCAATGTGAAGATCTATCTACGACTATCGTATTATGTCTGTCATAGTACGGCTGTCGTAGTATCATGGTTAAACTATAGCACACATACTACGACAAGTCAAGTATAAAATTAAGGAAACGCTGATTAAAGCGTTTCCTTGCACGAAAATCGTGGCACGAAGTGCCTTCCTATACGATTTTCTGTGCATCCTTCCGGAGGGGATTAAGGATACACTGATTTAATCAGTGTATCCTTAATATAATACACCCACC
>DMLD01000029.1 GCA_003453515.1 Lachnospiraceae bacterium | reverse complement strand
GGACCTACCGGATCAGGTAAGTCCACCACGCTTTATACCGTGCTCTCAGAGCTCAATCAGGGAACGGTCAATATCATAACCGTCGAGGACCCTGTAGAGGCGAACGTGGACGGTATCAATCAGGTGCAGACAAATGATAAAGCCGGACTTACATTTGCTGCGGCGCTCAGATCCATCCTTCGACAGGATCCGGATATCATCATGATTGGAGAGATCCGAGACGGCGAGACTGCCGGTATCGCGGTCAAGGCCGCCATCACCGGACACCTTGTTGTATCAACGCTGCATACCAACTCGGCTGCATCGACCATCACCCGTCTTGAGGATATGGGCGTGGAGCCGTACCTTATCGCGGATTCGGTAGTCGGCATCATAGCACAGCGACTTGTAAGGCGTCTGTGTCCGAAGTGCCGCAGGGGACACGAGTTAAACGATGAAGATAAGTTGAGGCTTCGCATACGAGGCGATTCGAAGCCTGTCATATATGAGGCGGGCGGATGTGCTGCCTGCAACGGAACAGGATATCGCGGTCGTATAGGTGTGTACGAGATCATGCCGATCACTCCTGCCATAAGGCGCATAGTATCCGCAGGCGGCAACGCCGATGAGATACAGAAGGTCGCTTTGGAGGAGGGACTTACCACCCTTCGTATGGGCGCTGCAAAGCTGGTGCTCAAGGGGATCACGACCATCAACGAGGTTGAGAGGATTGCTACGGAATAGGAGGATAGGTTTGTGGCTTATCAGATTGATGAATTATTGAAGCAGGCCAGGGGGATCGGAGCTTCCGACCTGCATGTGACGACGGGTATTCCGCCCAAATGCAGGCTCAACGGAGAGCTGATCGACATAGCGCATGACGTGGTGCTGCCGGCTGATTCAAAAGCATTGGTAGAGCAGATGATCCCGGGAAGACTGGTGGATAAGTTCAATGAAGACGGAGAGGTGGATTTTTCATATGCCATAAGAGGTGTCGGAAGATACCGTGTAAATATTTTTAAGCAGCGCGGTACGATGGCTTTTGTTATCCGTCTTGTTAATACGGATGTGCCGAGCCCCGAGGCTCTGGGACTTCCAAAGTCAGTCAAGGATCTGACGACCAAGAAGAGGGGACTGGTGCTTGTCACGGGACCTACCGGATCGGGTAAGTCAACGACGCTTGCGACTCTCATCAATGAGATAAATCAGAACTACAACAGACATATAATCACGCTTGAGGATCCTATCGAGTACCTGCACAAGCATGCAGTATCGATAGTAAACCAGCGAGAAATCGGTATAGATACGCAGTCCTACGGTGGAGCGCTCAGAGCCGCACTTCGTGAGGATCCCGACATCATACTTGTCGGAGAGATGCGTGACCTCGACACGATAGCGACAGCGATCACCGCAGCCGAGACCGGACACCTTGTGTTTTCGACGCTGCACACCATCGGTGCCGTGCCGACGATCGATCGTATCATAGACGTGTTCCCGACCCATCAGCAGGCACAGATAAGACTTCAGATCGCGACACTTTTGGAGGCGGTCATTTCTCAGCAGCTGATACCGACACTGGATCACAAGGGAAGGGTAGCGGCATTTGAGCTGATGTATTCCAACAGCGCGATCAGAAACCTTATCCGTGAAGGAAAGTCGCACCAGATACCGTCTATCATCCAGACGAGCAAGGCGGAGGGGATGCTGATGATGGACGACGCGCTGATCGATCTGTGCATGCGCAGACAGATAACCAAGGAGAATGCGCTGTCTTACGCACAGGACAGAAATTACGTTACAAGAAGGTTGGTTTAAAGGGAAGATGTTCTGAAAGGGGGAATAGCCTGTGGCAAAGTATAAGTATACTATCACAGACAAGTATGGTAAAGAGAAAAAGGGTGTCATGGATGCCGTCAATATCGACGCCGCAACATCCAAGCTCAAGGGTGACGGAAGTATCGTCTTGTCCATCCAGGAGTCGACATCGCTCGCAGATGCCAGCTGGAATATAACCATCGGAAATCCGGTCAAGAAAAAGGATATCACGATATTTTGTCGTCAGTTCCACTCAATACTCGTGGCGGGTGTCACGGTTATCGACGGATTGCAGATGGTACAGGAGCAGACGCAGAACAAGGCACTGAAAACATCGCTTTTCAATGTTATGGTCTCCGTGCAAAAGGGTGATACGCTCGCCGATGCCATGGCTGCAGAGGGAAAGGTGTTCCCGGAGCTTCTCATACACATGGTAAAGGCAGGTGAGGCAACAGGTAACCTCGAGGTCGCTTTCGAGCGTGTCTGCAAGCAGTTTGACAAGGATCTGAAGCTCACTTCCATGGTCAGATCGGCAATGATCTATCCTATAGTTGTCCTGATCGTGGCGGTTGCCGTGGTCATCATCCTTATGACAACGGTCATCCCCAACTTTGCGGGATCATTTAAGGAAATGGATATGGAGCTGCCGTGGCTGACACAGATGGTCATGGATATCAGTGATTTTATCAATGAGCACTTGTTTATTGTGCTGGGCGGTCTGGCTACGATAGTTATCCTTGTACTGTGGTTCAAAAAGACGGAGACCGGCAAGCAGTTCAACTCAAAGATGATACTTAAGATTCCTCTTGTAAAGGATTTCTCAATAAAGAGTAATTCATCCAAATTTGCGATGACCATGGCTACACTGATAACATCCGGTGTGCCGATAGTCGAAGCCCTTGACATAGTGGCAGACGTCATACCGAACCGCGTGATCCGTAAGTCGGTGCGCGATGCCAAGGACGAGGTAATGCAGGGTGTACCGCTCTCAGAGCCGTTGGAGATGGGAGGTATATTCCCGCCGATGGTGTACCATATGACCAAGATAGGAGAGGAAACAGGTACCACGGAGCAGATGCTTGATAAGGTAGCGCAGTACTACGAGGATGAGACAGAGGAGGTTACCAAGAACCTCACGACAGCCATGGAGCCGGCTATCATCGTCGTACTTGCCATACTCGTCGGCGGTATCATAGGAGCCGTCATGATGCCGATGCTCGGTATCTACCAGAACGCAGGAAACGCGTGATGATGTAATTTACGGAGCATACATCTACAGTAAAATAGCGATAATATAAGAAGGTGATGAGATGCAGGTTGATGAGATCATATCTCGTGTTGAGCAGATATGTAAAAAGCAACAGGTCTCACACCTTCTTTTATATGGTTCATATGCAAAGGGTACACAGACTCAGACCAGTGATCTGGATTTCGCAGTGATAGGTTGCGATGATGTAAGAAAGGTGGCAGAAGAGGTCGATCTTATACCGACGTTGAAAAAAATAGATATATTGGACTACGACAAATGCAAGAATGTATATTTGAGAGAGGATATAGATAAATATGGAAAAAAAATCTATTGAAAGATATTTATCTTTCTGTGCAAGCCTTGAATCACACATGATTATTTCGGGTTTTTGATTTATAATACAAAATATGAAGAATGGACACATTTATAAAAATACCATAGAAGAGGAGCTTCCTGCAAGCAGCTGATATGTGCCGATATCAACTTGACATACTTATGAATATATAATATAATGGCTGTAATTCATATGAATAATAACCATTCATGGTCAAAATTCATATGAATAAAAGCCATTTTTGGTTATCTTTCATAGGAGGTGGTTTCGGTGGAGCGTATTGCGATGAAAAAGCTTATTGCCTGGATGAATGATAAGGATAGGAAGCCGCTGATAGTTACCGGTGTGAGACAGTGCGGCAAAACATATCTTTTAAAGGAGTTTGCGTCAGACAGGTTCGAGCAATTTGTTTATATAAATTTCGAAGATGAATCGAAGTATAATTCCGTGTTTGAATATGATTTTGACACAGAACGGATCATACATGAGATAGTGATGATGAAAGGAATAAAAGATATAGATCCGAAGAATACTTTGTTTATTTTTGATGAGATACAGGAATGTCCAAGAGCAATTACATCTCTTAAGTATTTTTGTGAAGCAGATGTGTCATATTATATAGTATGTGCAGGATCATTGCTTGGTGTAGAATTGAAAAGAAAGGACATCTCGTTTCCTGTGGGTAAGGTCGACAGGTTGCAGATGTATCCGATGAATTTTTATGAATTTTTACTTGCATCGGGTGATGAGGATACAGTTGAATTACTGCGAGGATATGAAAGCTTCAGAACGATCCCGGATGCTATTCATTCACAGCTGCTCAAAAGACTTAAGCAGTACTATGCAGTCGGTGGAATGCCATATGTAGTTAAAAGATGGATCGAAACAGCGGACTTTTCGGTAGTCGATCATGAACTGGACAACATCCTAAGGGATTATAGGGATGATTTTTCAAAGCACGCAGATACGAAGGATATTCAGAAGCTGTCACAGATATGGAACTCGATCCCGAAGCAGCTTGCCAAAGATAATAATAAATTTGTATTCTCTCATGTAAAACATGGAGTAAGGGCCAGAGACCTTGAGGATGCGATGCAGTGGTTGGTCGATGCGGGGCTGGTATATAAGCTTGAAATGGTATCTGAACCGCAGCTGCCGCTGTCGGCTATGGCTGATGATACATATTTTAAGGTGTATATGGCGGATATCGGTATTTTGAGGAAAAGCAGCGGATTGTCCTACCATACCATATTGGAAGAACCTACGGAGTATAAGAACTATAAGGGGGCGTATGCGGAAAATTATGTAATGGAAGAGTTAAAAAGTATGGGGAGAGAACCGTACTTTTGGAAAAGCAATAATACGGCAGAGGTAGATTTTTTGATTGAGGATAAATCAAACATCATACCTATGGAGGTTAAAGCAGCTGATAATACAATGGCTAAGAGTTTTTCGACATACTGTAAGAAGTATATGCCCAAGTTTGGGATGCGTATATCCGCAAAAAATGTGGGTGACAATCAAAAGGGAGATACACATGAGATCAGTCTTCCGTTATACCTGATATGGAAGATCGATGAGTATTTGTGATATCTGATGATATGCTGTGTGTTTTGAACTAATATAATAATCGGACAATAGTGGGAGAGAAAAATGATTTACAACAATATCCTTGAAGCAATAGGAAATACACCGATGATTCGTCTGTCACATATGACGGATGACGACAGTGCCACGGTGCTTGTAAAATATGAAGGAGTCAACATAGGAGGATCGATCAAGACCAGAACGGCATATAACATGATCGAGGAAGCGGAGAGAGCAGGAGAGATCTCGCCGGACAGAACAACTATCGTTGAGCCGACCAGCGGAAATCAGGGAGTCGGACTGGCTCTGGTAGGTGCGGTAAAGGGATACAAGACGATCATCATCATGCCTGATTCAGTCAGTGAGGAGAGGGCAAAGCTGGTTCGCCATTACGGAGCGAAGGTAAAGCTGATCCATGATTCCGGAGATATAGGAAAGGCTATCGAGGAGTGTCTCAATCTGGCGCTTAGGATGCAAAAGGAAGATCCGAATGTCTATGTGCCGCAGCAGTTTGACAATCTTAACAATGTTATGGCTCATAAAAACGGAACGGTTCGGGAAATGCTCGAACAGATTGAGGGAGAGATACACGGCTTCTGCTCCGGTATTGGAACAGGAGGAACCCTGACCGGGGTAGGAGAGGTGCTGAAGGAAGTCTATCCTGATATCAGGATATGGGCTGTAGAGCCAGAAAAAGCAGCTATACTGGCAGGCGGAACCATAGGAACCCATATGCAGATGGGCATCGGAGACGGTATCATACCGGGCATCCTAAACCGCAGTATCTACGATGAAATATGTGTGATAACCGACGAGGAGGCAATATCTACCGCAAAGCAGCTGGCTACGAAGGAGGGTATCCTCTGTGGTATATCATCCGGAACAAATGTAGCGGCAGCTCTCAAGCTTGCCAAAAAGCTGGGTCCCGGCAAAACGGTAGTGACGATACTGCCGGATACCGGAGAGAGATATTTTTCGACGCCGTTGTTTGCGGAGTGATGAGGCGGGGATTATCCTGATAAAGAAAAAGAATAAGAATAAGGGCTTATTATCATAAAGGAGGATTCTTACCATTTTTCTGTATTCTTCAAAAACTCAAAGCACCTTGGATATTTCTTTTCAAAGCTCTTAGTCAGAGAATTTTGCTTAACTTCCTCTATCGTGTGGATGCCGAGGAAAGCAAGAATATCAAGCA
>DMLD01000170.1 GCA_003453515.1 Lachnospiraceae bacterium | reverse complement strand
ACTTTGTCACCGCTGAACATGGTGGTTACTTTGGCGGTTGTTTTCTTACCTTTCTTTATCGTGGCTTTTGTCTTGCTCACGGTAAGACCTTTGGTGTTGAAACTTTGTGCGGCTGCCTCTGTATAATAGTCATCAGCCTCGGTGTAGGTGCCACCGATTTTATCACTTCCCGAGACATCGGATGAAAATACAACCTCGCCATTTTTCTTGATAACAACATTGGTTACGGAAAACTTTGTATTGAAGGATTTTGAACTTTCCTTGTGTATGGTTACACGCGCGTTGATACCGGCACTTGTGGGAACCGCATCCGTCCACTCCTTGAATCCGTTGATACTGTCATCCCACTCCTCTGAGTAAAGCTTTGAATCAATGGTGATATCAGTTACGGTAACCTTGTACATATCGTCAACCTTTGTTACCGTTGCGTACGGAGCGTCCATATCAGTCTGAGTGGCTTCATCCCAATGGTTTACCCATATCTCTTCATCGAGTCCAAAATCAAATGATTCTGCAAGCAACTGACCGCCCTTTTCCTCGCTTTCAAGCCAAAAGGCCAAACATGTATCTACATGTAATCCGGGTTGCTTTTTCTCAAGAATGGTTGTTGGAACATAAAGTTCATATGAAACAGTGTACCCGGTTGAATCAGTCAGATCGCACTCCGATCCCCAATAGTCGATGTTGGCACCATTCGGAATGTTCGATCCGCCCTTGACCGTGCCTACAATTCCCTTCTCCGTTGCTGCAAGGGACGGCACCGATACAGCACAACTGAATACAAGCAACGCTGCAAGTACTCCCGATAATAGTTTTCTGATCTTCATACAGGTCTCCTTTCTATAGTGCATACACCGATCACCGTGTCCCTGAACCGGAATCACGGCGTATATGCTTGAAGATGTATATAGTTACTTACCATTTATATCATATGTGGAAGGATAGTTGGTGTTCAAAAATGGACACAATTTAACAACAAAAAGGCTGCGGGATAGAAAAAATTTTTAAGATCTATCCCGCAGCCTCGATTTTATGGGCAGTTATTCTTATTTAGAAATGATTTTTTTTCTGAGCTTGAATGCCAGACTTCCTATGATCGCCATCAGAATGATGATGACCATTACAAGCATTGCTGACTGACCTATATCCTTGCCGAAAACGCTGGCGGTGCTGTCGGCAGCGTCCTGTCCATTGGCCACATCCGCTGCTTTATTGTATTCGATAGTCTCTTCAAACGGATCAGCATCCGCGCTTCCCGGCTTAGTTACATATCCTATATAATTGACAAACTGATCTCCGCCGTCGCTGCAGTATATGTTCGACAGCCACAGCTTCTCGCTGCTTTCCGAAGCCGAGGTAAACTCTGTCTCGTCATAGAGATATTTTGCGCCGTTCTTTGCTCCGCCTCTCAGATAGTATCCCGATATCCAATCCTTCATCTCTATCTCGGAGTACAGTCGGTAAGCCTTCGCCAAGCCTGAGCTGTCATCATTGTCCGGATCATCAGTATCCGCATCATTGTCTGCCACAACTACGTGAGATTCATCATCTGCATCCATGGCGATATCCAAATTGAAGCCCGCCAGCATAAGTCTGACAGAGGTATTCCTCCCGGATGTTGAGTTGTCGGCTGATATATCTGTCGCATCGGTACTATTATTCGTATCGTCGGCGTTGCCGCTGTCCGGATCTGACCCTGCCTCCGGGTTCGTCTCAGGCTGTGTCTCCGGCGCTGCGGTAGCTTCGTTGCTCTTGTCACCGGTCGGCTCTGTTGATCCGTCATCGTTACCGGTATCACCGTCCTGCAGTTCTTCGTTATTGTCATTTTGCTCCTCGGGCTCCGGTGTCTCGGTCGGCTCCGGCGTTTCCGTAGCCTTAGGCTTGTCTTCATTGAGGTTTTTGAGCCCCTCCTCATCAGGATCATAACCGCAGGCGACCAGATCCATGATCGGCTCTCCTGCTCTCTCATCCCTTGTCATATAGAAGGTATAATCCTTATCGGACTTTACCTCGCCTCCGTCGACCGGATCGTAGGCTACCCCCTTGATCACGATCCCACCGTTTTCAGCAGTTACGGAGCTGCCAGATGCCGATGCTCCCGCATCCTCATCGATATGTCCGCCGATCGCGACCAGACCCCTAAGCGCTTTGCTCTCATCAGCTGTCCTCGTGTAGCCGATCATAACGGTTTTTTCATTACCTATATCGTGGTTTATGAAGTAGGTACATCTCTTGGCAGCGAGCTTCTCTATGGCATCATCCTCACTGTCTGCCGTAGCTGCGACCACATTTTCCACATACGGACGGTATATATTTCCCTTGTACATCCTTAGGTATAAGGAAGAGTCGGCTATGCCCTCGTCAAAATCAGCAACACGACCCTTGTCTGTAATGACAACCTCAGATCCGTCAGACGCAAGCAGCGGTGAATCATCCGAGAATCCTGTTGCGGTCTTTCTCGTGAAAAAGCTTATGCCCTTGATGGGCTCGCCCGCAGACTCATCACGGCTCACATACAGGTACAGAGCGGTCCCATCGGTACCGCTGTTTAAGCTGATGTCGCTTACCCTCTGATACGAATTGCCGTCAACGCTTATCGATCCGCCATTGTCAGTCGATACGATGATATCGCGAATGGCATCGCCCGCGCCTCCGGTGGTGAAGCCAAGATGTATCTCGTCTCCCCCCGATGGATTCAGCGACTGCTCGATCACGTTGTAGCCCGATTCCTCGAGCGTGAGAATACTCAGATCTCCCTGCGTCAGCTTTATCTCGGTGATGTAGCTTCCTCCCTCTGCCTTTGATATGCTCAGGTTTATGGGAAGACCGACAAAGCACATACTCATTATTAGGAAAAATGCCACGATCCTTACGGATAAATGGCGGTGTGATCTTTTGCTCATTTTTCACGCCCCCTTTCCTGCTTGACCTGAGGCTTTACCTTCATGGAGATCATCCCTATCACAACACCTATGATCATCGCGACCCCTCCGATCATAAGAGCGGAATCGCCGAAGACACTTCCCACAGTGCTTGAGCTTGTTATCTCCATGGCTCTCGAGGGATCCTTCGTTGTCTTGTAACCCAAATATACAAACGGAGCTGCGAACTCAGGCTTGTCCGCCGCCAGATTGGTCAAGACAGGCTGATATCCCGCTTCCCTGAGCTGTCCTAAAACATCCTCCTCGGACTCTCCGGATACGATCTTTACATCGGATACATACTCATCCTCCGACGCCCCATAAGCTACTATGGTGATCCCAAATACGGGAACCAGCAGTATAGCAATGGCGACCATGGCTATGATACGTTTTTTCATAGGCGCCCACCTCCTGTTCAGATAATTGCGCAGCATGAATGATTTCATGTCTGTATCTTAACATGGGGTGTGTTACAAAAGGGTTACAAACCGGCGGGACACTGTTTGACATTTATATTTATATATAGTATATTATTACTATTCGGGAGGATAATCGTATATGAAGGCACTTCGTGCCACGATTTTCCTTAATATTAAGATAATCTGATCAAAGGAGAATATAAATATGAGCGATAACACTGAAAACATGGAGACTATGGCGGATTTTGAGGATGAGATCAACGCATCCCTTGTGAGATTCCGTGAGGGAGACGTGGTAAACGGAACCATCATAAGCGTAGAAGAGGAAGAGGTATTGGTTGATCTGCACACCTACTCGCAGGGTGTGATACTGCCGGATGAGTACAGCGATGACCCTGATTTTCACGCTATGGATGAGTTGCGTACCGGAGACAGTATCAAAGCAGTCGTGCTTGACAGCGATGACGGTCAGGGCAGAGTCCTTCTGTCAAGGCGTGAGGCGATCAGGGACGACGCGTGGGACAAGCTTACGGAGGCGATGACAGAGCATGAGGTGTTCAGGGTGAAGGTGCGCGCAGCCGTGAATGGGGGTGCGATCACATATATCGAGGGTATCAGAGCTTTCATCCCCGCCTCGCAGCTTTCTCTTGAATACGTGGAGGAGCCGGAGGAATACGTGGGCAAGACTCTCCATGTTGTAGTCACCGCCTGCGACAGGGATAAGGACAGACTGATCCTCTCGGCAAAGGAGGTCGAGCGGGAGATAGCTGCAGGCGAGCATCAAAAAAAGATAAACGCCCTTGAAAAGGGCTATGTAACTACAGGTGAAGTGGTACGCATCGAGCCCTATGGTTGCTTTGTCGATATAGGTGACGGACTGAGCGGCCTTGTGCACATATCGGAAATATCAAATAAGTTTCTCAAATCTCCCAAGGAGGTCGTAAAGTACGGCGACAAGGTCACTGTAAAGATACTCTCTGTTGAGGACGGAAAGATACGTCTTAGCATGAAGCAGGCTCTCGATGAGCCCGCACCCGAGCTGACGGATGAAGAAAGCGAGCCTCTGGAGTACCATGACAATGACAGTGACGATGCTCCGCTCGCGGGTCTGTTTGCCGGGATCAAGCTGGATGAATAAAGGGAACACCGAAATAATCAGTGTTCCTTTATGCTTCGATTTAATTGTACGCCATTACGCCGTCTTTGACACTGAAGGTCTCAAGTGCTGATGAATACTCTTTTTTGTTTGTCGTCATCATCTCAAACTGGATCGCATAATCAGCGTCTCCAAGCCATTCCATACCGAAGGATGTGTTCTCATCGACCTTGAAGGTATCAAGGTCGATCATATGCGTATCGCCGTTTTTGAGGACAACTCCTACAACCTGTGTCGTGATCTCGTCACCGGGCTCAAGCTTTCTAAGATCCTTCCTCGCCATTCCATCCTCTATTTCACTGCTGACACCCATGATCACACCTGTTTCACTCTCCTTATCGTAACCGGTCTGAAGCAGACAGTCCTTGCCATTTAGCTTGATGGGTATGGAATAAGTGGTGAATCCGTCCTCACTGTTGGCTACCTCCATGTAGACCAAGTGATCATCTATCGATCCCCACGTACCATCGAAGTCATCTCTGAAAACTCCGTTTTCCCAATCCTCTGTAATATTGTTGTTGGTTCCGAGGTACAACATGTAATCATCTTTATAGACCGCGAGCGAATACGATACGGATGACAAAAATGATGCCGCCTCGTAGCCCAGATCAAGCTCCGCTGTATTGCCGTCAATTATATTCAACTCGTGATCCTCATAATCACTTTCGTCAGGCTCTGCCATTTCGGGTTGGGTATCGCTTCCGATAAGCTCTGACAGATAAGTTTCGGCATCATCGCCGATGTTCCCGTTTATCAACAGGTCATAATAATAATTCCACACCGGTGTTTCCGATGCTTTTTTATACCCCTTAAAATATTTGTTGTTACCCGAATAGCTGTAGAAGCAGGAAAGCCCGGATGCTTTTTTGTGATAGGGCCCCTGAACCTTGTAGATATTTGCTGCCGCTACTGCGTCCGAAAGTGCTGCCGAGGACTCCGGAAGGATCTCCGCACACTTATTCGCAAGGCTGCCTATGTCAACCATATCTGAAAAACCGCTCTTTTTGGTATTTCCACCATAGTTATCGGATTTTTGAGCCGCTCTTTCAAACTCGGATACATATGCAGTGTTACCACTTGTGATCCACGATGAAAATAGCTCATTGCCGAGTGCGTTGTATTTTTCCAAAACATCACCGATCTTCGAGAGGTCTGTCACCGAAAGAGTGACATCATCTGCCAAGCCCTGTTCCTCGCATGCACTGTAATATGTATCACATATCGACTTTCCGAGATCTGCCGGAGTTATCGAGGTGTTTTTGGCGAGTGCATCCAGCCAGCCATCATACGCCCATCCGACGCCGGGCTCTGTCTCCTCGCTCGCTACAAGGTATTTGCCGATCCCCGAAAAGGCTGCCGACACATCGAGAGTCGCCATCAGGCAGGTATCAAAGCCTATGATGTCGTACGGCGGATTGTCTGCCGAGGGTGTACACGTCGATTCAAAAGCACTTTTCAGCTCCGGTACACTCAGATAATCTCCGTCAAACAGCTCGTCATAGGCCGCGCCTGATGTGGAACCGCCGCCGTGATCCCAAAACAGCGCCATCCTGTGATCGGCGGGATAGTTCTCGTTGCAAAAGCTAAGGAAGGAAGCAAGTGTTTCCGGATCCCCCATGTTTGCAAGCTCCTGCTCATCCACCTTTTCAAGATCACCGCCGGCAAGCACATATCTGCCGAGGTTGTCAGCACTTATTGTACTGTTGTTCCACTCGGATGCACCGCCTGTTTGTATGACCACAGTCACATTGTCAGGCAGCGTCACGCTCATCGCCTCAACGAGATCGGTCGTGGCAAAGCCGTTCTGGGACTCGAGGTCACTACCGCACAGATACCAGTATATAGCCCAGCTCTCATCCGCCTTTGCCACAGATTCATCCGCGGTTTTCTCCTCGTTCGGAGCGGTATCACCTGTCGGTGTACTGCTGCTTTGATCCTGCCCTCCGCACGCGCTCAAAAGCATACTCATGATGATAATGATCGACAATAGTTTTTTCTTCATAAAAATCTCCAATCGTTTTGCCGTATAAGTAGTTGCTACATTACTATTGTAATATGATCTCAAAAATGTTCAAGCTTATTTCACGCATATAGACTTGCATTTACGAGGTTATTTGTGTATAATGTTTAAAACTATTGACAAATATACAGTTTTTGGTTATAATTATGAACGTAACAAGTTTTGCAAAGACAGGAGTATATGCCCATGAAGAAGCATACCACCGATATTTTACCACAAACACAGGATATTCTTACACAGATGGGAGAACAGATCCGACTTGCCAGGTTGAGACGGGATCTCTCGGTGGAGCTGGTTGCTGAAAGAGCCGGGATCAGCCGGACGACGCTCTGGTCCGTTGAAAAAGGTTCGCCTAAGGTTGCCATCGGCTCATATGCAGCAGTTCTTCATGCGCTTGGAGGAATGGACAAGGATCTTTTACTGGTAGCAAAGGATGACATCCTGGGCAGGACGCTTCAGGATCTAAACATGACAGTTCGTAAAAGAGCATCAGGGAAATAGTAACAGGTGGTAGTATGAATAAAGAAATATTTGTATATGCCGGATGGACAGAAGAAAAACCGGAACTTATAGGAGTGTTGTATTCCTTTGTCATCAGAGGAAGGGAGACGTTTTCTTTTGAATATGAAAACGAATGGCTGGAATCCGGAGTCGGAGCAGGAAGCATGATATTAGATCCGGATATACAGGCATTCAGGGGTAGGCAGTATCTTCCGGGTGATAAATCGATATTTGGCATTTTTGCTGATTCGAGTCCTGACCGTTGGGGACGTCTTTTGATGAAGCGCAGGGAAGCAATATATGCAGCTGAGGAAAAACGTATTCCTTCCAGACTGACAGAGAGTGATTATCTTCTAGGTGTTTATGATGATGCCAGAATGGGTGGATTTCGTTTTTCTATAGAAAAAGGAGGGGCATTTTTGTCTGACGATGACAAATTGTCCATTCCTCCATGGGTTGACCTCAGAAAACTCGAGGCGATAGCAATGCATATTGAGTCAAATGATGATCATTTGGAAAAAGAATGGATCGATCAGTTGATAGCACCGGGCTCATCTCTGGGTGGTGCCCGCCCCAAGGCTACAATTCGAGATGATAAAGGAGAATTGTGGATAGCAAAATTTCCATCCAAACTGGATGATTATAATATCGGGGCGTGGGAGATGGTCGTTCACGACTTGGCAAAAATGTGCGGCCTGAATGTTCCCGAAGCAAAACTGATAAGTTTTACTAAAAATAGGGGGACATTTATAGTTAAAAGATTTGACAGAAAAAATAATAAAAGAGTTCATTTTGCCTCTGCAATGACTATGCTCGGGAAAACGGATATGGATAATAATGCCGGCTATATTGATATAGCCGGGTTTTTAAAAGCGCATAGTGTCGAGCCGTCAAAAGATCTGGAAGAGCTGTGGAAACGAATGGTTTTTAATATGGCGGTGTCAAATTCGGACGATCATTTGAGAAATCACGGTTTTGTTTTGACAAAAAAAGGATGGATACTCTCTCCTGCATATGATATTAATCCTGTACCATATGGGAATGATCTGTCTTTGCAAATTGTCCCCGGTGATTTCAGAATTGATAAAGAAACAGCAATTGATTCTGCGCATTATTATGGATTGGAATATAAAAAAGCAAAGGAAATGATGGAGGAGATCATTTCAACGGTGAGAAATAATTGGGAAAGGTTGTCAGGTAAATATAGTATAGATCGACAGTCGATGGAGTATATGAAACCGGCGTTTATGAAGCTATGATTTGCGTATCGGGTTTTTCATGGTAGAAAAAGGAAACGAACCGTGACGAGTTTATTTTTTTCCGGCCATCACGACTAAGAAAAGCCTTGCAATTGCGAGGCTTTTTGCTTATAATAGGCTTACAAAGTAAAGCGGTGGCAAAATATTATAACAATTAGTGAGCGAATAAACATGATAAACAAACTAAAACAGGTACTAAACGAATACTTCATAGGAAAAGAGGATGTGACTGAGGATCTGCTTATCTGCCTCCTTGCAGGGGGACATGTTCTCTTGGAGGACGTCCCGGGTGTGGGGAAGACGACGCTTGTAAGGACACTTGCTAAGGCAGTTAGTCTGGACTTCGGCAGGATCCAGTTCACGCCCGATACCCTGCCGTCCGACGTGACCGGAGTGTCTATCCTGAACATGAAAACAGGTGAGTTTGAATACAGAGATGGTGCCATACTGCACCAGATCATCCTTGCCGATGAGATAAACAGGACCTCTCCGAAGACGCAGGCAAGTCTGCTGGAGGCAATGGCAGAAGGTGAGATCACGGTGGACGGAAGGGTCATCCCGCTTCCCGAACCGTTTATGGTCATCGCCACGCAGAATCCGGTCGAGTTTATCGGTACATATCCGCTTCCCGAGGCACAGATGGATCGATTTATGATGAGGCTCTCCATCGGTTATCCCGGGCAGGAGGATGAGATCCGCATGACGATGAATCAGCTTGTCGGCAAGACGTTTGAGGCTGTAGAAAGCGTCATGGGAGCCGAGGATATCCTGAGAATCAGGGAAGAGGTCAGTCGCGTAAAGGTTGCTGAGAGCGTGTTGAAGTACGCCGATGACATCATCGATCTCACCAGACATGAGAGCCGTTTCGTGCTCGGAGCCAGTCCGCGTGCCATGATCCATATGATAAAGGCGTCCATGGCAAGAGCGTATCTGGAGGGCAGGGATTATGTTATCCCGGATGACATAAAGAAGGTGTGTATAAATACCCTCCATCACAGGCTGTCGTTGACATATGAAGCAAAGATAGCCAAGGAGGATGTTGACAAGGTGATCTTTTCCAACATGATAAATGTTGAGGTTCCGTTGATGCCTCATCCCAATGGGTGATCCGTGGGAGGCTTCGGTGGGCTCTGTAAATATAGCGGTTACAGCAGGATGATGTGTTGGTATGAAAAGAAATCGTTTGATCGTATTGGGATTATTTATCTTGTCCCTGGTAGCAATATCATTTTACGGCGGTCCGGTCAGCTACGGATTTTTCTTTTTCATACTTATCACACCCGCGGTATCGGCGCTGTATTCCATAATTGTATTTTATCGCTTCAGAATATATCAGAAGATCGAGACCAAGGTGGCCGTGGTTGATACCCCGGTTGCCTTTTATTATTCTCTTCAAAACGAAGAGCGGTTTGGATTTGCGGGGGTGCGCACCGGCTTTTATACGGATTTTTCAAGCCTGTCGGGTATAGATTCGGATACGGAGTATGAGCTGTTTCCGCACACGGGAATAGAGAGGGAGTCGCAGCTTATATGCAAATATCGCGGTGAGTATTATGTCGGCATAGAATACGTTATCGTTCAGGACTATCTGAGGCTTTTTAGGTTTACCTTCAAAAACAGGGAAAGGATAACGGTCAGGGTGATCCCGAAGCTGGTGATCCTTAAGGATCCTGCCGCTTTGGATGAGCTGTCCGTTTCACCGAGGGATATCGTAAATAAGACCACAGAGCCGGATGTTCTTGTCAGGGACTATTTCCCGGGTGATGACATAAGGAGCATCAGCTGGAAGCTCACAGCCGCAACAGGAAAGCCCATGGTGCGTAAGCGTATCGGTGAGAACACTCCGTCCGTCAGCATCATCATGGATCCTCACAGGCAGAGCAGGCTTCCGGAGGAGTTTTTACCGCTTGAAAACAAGCTTCTCGAGACTACACTGGCTCTTGCATGGTATTATCTGTCCCGGGGAGTGAGCGTAAGTGTATATACGTATGATGACGGACCGAAGTGCTTTGCGATGGAGAACACGGATGCTTTTGAGGCATTTTATCAGGCGATGTCGGCATTTACATTTCGTGAGGAAAACAGTACAGAGAAATTGCTTGCTTATACCTCGCGTGTTCCGGAGATATTTCGAAGCAGTGCGGTTTTATTTGTTATGCATACGATGGAGGATAAGTGCATCAGGCTTTCGGAGGAGCTTATGAACAATTCGGTTTCTTTGGCAGCATTTTTGATAACCGAAGAAAAGGTAGATATGCCGGGTGCGGTAGTTATCGGTTATGATGATGATCTGTCTGAAAAATTGATATAGACAGGATCTAATGGCAGGGGATCTGGCAGGAGGAGTGACATGACAGGACTTATATATGAATTGTTATATGTTCTGACCGTGACGGCAGGGTTGCTGTCGCTGCTTTATGCCGGGCTTGGCTTTGAGAAGATAAGCCTTTTGTTGGTTATTATTCAGCTTATAATAACCGGAATAATAGTTGTATTTAAAAGAGTAAGATGGCTCGGCAGATTTATAATAATCGGCGTTATCATCATCCCCGTAACGGCACTTATTATTATGTCAGGATATGCTCCGGTAGAGGCATTTATAAATGATAATCTGAAATATATCCGGCTGCCTGTCATTGCGGTCGCAGCATTCATAGTAGGGGAGCTGATGACTGTATTCAGGGGTGTCAGGATCGCCTGCTCCGTGGCATTGGCAGCTTGGATGGCGGTAGGGACCGTGCTTGGCTACAGCTTGGAAAAACTGTTTGTGGCAGCGGCGTTTATGATCATACTTATGACTGTTATCGAGGAGGCTCAACGGCATTGGAAAAAGGACGGTTACACGGATCGTAAAGATCATGTGGTCTATGTCGCGCCGTTTTTATTGATAACCGTTTTTATCGTGCTTGCGAGCCCGGCACCGGATAAGCCCTACGACTGGCCTGTGGTAAACAGGATATATCAGGTGGTGGTCGATATCATAAACGATATTTCCACGAAGCTTGACACCCGTGAGGATGCAGCCGAGGTGCGCATAGGGTTTTCTGAAAAGGGAAGTATCGGCGGTGAGATCAGTGATGACAGCCGGGTGGATATGCAGATATCCGGCATAGCCTCGTGCATAGATCAGATCCGTTTGTTAGGGAAGACCTTTACAGATTTTACCGGGAAGGAATGGGTCGATAACGATACTTCCGGTGCCAGAGACAGTATGATGGATACTATATCGTTCAGGGCTTCCCTGGACGAGTATACGGATAAGGAAAAGGATTATATCAGAAAGACAAAGCTCCATATCAGCTATCACGATATCATATCCGATCATATTTTTATGCCGCTAAAGTCGATGCCGCTTTCTCACGATCTGCGGTCTGAGGACTATATGGAGCGCGGCGGAGATGTCGTGTGGCCGGAGAGGCGCACCGAGGGCAGCACCTACGCCGTGTCGTATTTTCTCATGAACAGGGACAATCATATATTTGATGAATTTCTGGA
The DNA here is from genome assembly GCA_003453515.1 of Lachnospiraceae bacterium. Taxonomy (GTDB): domain Bacteria; phylum Bacillota; class Clostridia; order Lachnospirales; family Lachnospiraceae; genus Eubacterium_F. Next base: position 717 of record DMLD01000170.1, on the reverse strand, counting down.
AAAAGCCGGACAGCCGTCAAGGGATAAATACAATTCGACAGAGAAGCTTATCAATTCGGATGGTCTTGAGGGGTGTGGCTACGATGATTATCTGCTACATGTCGCGCATATAAAAGAGGCTTATACAAATGCGCCGGTGCTGTCGGATGAGCTGCGTAGATATATGGACGGAATATACGAGGGGGCTGATACCCGTGTCGAGAAGCTGGAAAGACTCACCGCCATGCTACGTGGGTTTGAGTACACCGAGTCCCCGGGACCACTGCCGGACAGTATACGCGACACCGGAGATTTTTTGGATCATTTTGTGCTAAAAAGCAGGAGAGGCTTTTGCAGTCATTTTGCCACGGCGTTTGTCCTTTTGGCGAGGGCAGAGGGGATCCCGGCAAGATATGTGCAGGGCTATCTGGCAGAAGCTCAGGGCAGATCATCGATAATGGTGAGTAGCTCGGCAGCGCACGCATGGCCGGAGGTGTACTATGAGGGGGCAGGCTGGATACCCTATGAGCCCACTCCGGCATACGAGAGCAACTCCTATTGGAGCACGGATCCCTTCCGGACGAATGACCCGGAAGAGGCAGTTGATAAAACGGATGAAAAATTGACGGATAAGCAGGAGGCTGAGTTGCCGGAGGCGGGAGCTGTGGCACTTGACATACCCTGGTATGGTATCGCTATATCAGTCGGCGTCGGTTTGATTTTTATCATTCTTGCTAT
>DMLD01000159.1 GCA_003453515.1 Lachnospiraceae bacterium | reverse complement strand
CCCACCTGAAGCAAGGCCAAACAGGAGACCATACGGCGGCCCGTCGTGTCTCCGGGTAGGTTGCTAAAGATCGTCGGTAACGGCGGTATTAGATAGATGATCACCCAATGACAGAACCCGGCTTATCGCATCGCTCATGAATATGCCGCACCGGACGCGATCGGAGATTTTCTTCCTCGATCGATTCTAAACGAATCTCCTCGAAAGAAAACTCCTGCCGCCGGTGCTTGTAATATAATCAATATTTAAGGATTTGTTGGATATGGATGATGAGATTTTGAGGGAACGTTTTGAACTCTCCTTGGGGAGGCTTGTTGAGTGGCTTGCGGAGACGGAGCCCGAGGATAAGGATAAGTCGGGAGAGCCTAACAAGTCGGGCAGGTCAGAAAAGTCGGGTAAGTTCGGTGAAACGCGAGATTCCGGAGCCGGATTTGATGATTTTTTGAGGGTGCAGGGGCTGCTATTAAAGCTTGTCTGCGAGATATATGAGGACCCGAAGGGACATGCGACCCCGGAGACCAATTCCCTTTTGTACAAAGATATCGCCGGTGATGCTTACAACAGCTCTTATACCGAGCCCGAATACTGCTATAAGGTGTTTGGAGACAGGAAGCTTTCGTCCGCGCTCAACTGGTTTGCTGCCAATGTGAGAGATACCATAACCGCTGCTTATGAGCGTGATCTGTGGACGATAGTTATCTGGCTCGAGCTGTTTCTCGAGCTTATCGGTCTGTCCGATGAGGATGATGAGGACATGGCAGGAGCTCTTCACAGCATGATATACTACTTTGTTCATGATTATGATGATGAGCGGATGGAAAGACAGATCAAAAGCCTTGTTGTTTATGATCCTGACAGTCTGATTTATGAGCTTGTGTGCAACAAGGATCACAAGGATACGCGATATCTCTATGAGTACGGCGAATATATCACTGACAATGAGTTGATGACGGCTAAGTATTTGTCAGAGATGTCCGGGGATGAGCTAAACGATATGGCAAGAACCTATACCGAGGGCTATAAAAAGGGATTTGAAGCAGCCGGTATAGATCTTTCGAAAAAAAGTGTTGTCGAGATACGGTTTCCGATAGGCTTTGAGCCTATGATAAAAATGGCAGTAAAGCAGTTCGATGAGATGGGACTAAAGGTCACCTTCAGAAGGAAAACCAATACATCGGCGACCGGTGTGTTTTCGACTTCTCCAAACAAGCAGTATCAGTACGATCACAGGTTTGATGACGCTTTATATATGGTCAAGGCTCTTTCGACGGAAAAGCTCAAATATGCAAAAAAAGCATTTGAAATGTATTCCGAACAGGCAAATGGCTATGCGGGGCCTGCCGTGGTCGAGGTGTTTGGAGAAAGGCTGTTTGTACCGGTCAAGAAGAAGGCGTCACCCGGGTATGACGCCTCACAGGAAAAGCTGTCGGTGGAGTACAAGAGAGATTTTGCCCTGCTGCAAAACGAGTACATACCCGGCGACAAGAGAAGCTTTACCATCATAGCCTATCCGGTTCCCGAGATAGGTGATCAATATGAGGATATTTTTAAGGAGACCGTACGGATAAATACACTCGATCAGGTCGAATACGGCAGGATACATAAAGGTATAATAGATACGCTCGATCAGGGTGAATATGTGAGGGTGTTGGGCAAGGGAGAGAACAGGACAGATATGAAGGTCTCTCTTCACGAGCTTAAGGATCCCGAAAGCATGACAAATTTTGAAAACTGTCTTGCCGATGTCAATATCCCGCTCGGTGAGGTGTTCACATCACCAGTGCTTCACGGCACTGAGGGCACCCTGCATGTGTCAAAGGTATACCTCAATGGTCTGCGATACGATGATCTGAGGCTTGAATTCACGGATGGCATGATAACCGGCTATTCATGCGGCAACTACGAGGATGAGTCGGCGGGGCGCAGATACATAAAGGAGAACATACTGCATAACCATGACACCCTGCCTATCGGAGAATTTGCAATAGGAACCAATACCTATGCCTATGTGATGGGAAAAAAGTATGATATAGACGATAAGCTTCCCATCCTGATAGCTGAGAAGACAGGTCCTCACTTTGCCGTGGGCGATACCTGCTACAGCATGAGCGAGGATGTAAGGGTATATAATCCCGACGGCAAGGAGATAATCGCCAGAGACAACGAGATATCCGTTCTCAGGAAGGAGGATATGTCAAAGGCGTATTATCAGTGCCATACGGATATAACGATACCGTATGACGAGCTTGGGAGCATCTCGGTCTTTACAAAAGAGGGAAAAGAAATTATAATTATACGCAATGGTCGCTTCGTACTTCCGGGTACAGAAGCGCTCAACATACCGCTTGATAATAATAATTGATATTTTAAGGAGGATACAATAATGGCTAAGGTTGGAATACTTATGGGAAGTGATTCGGATCTTCCTATCATGAAAAAGGCAGCTGATACACTTGAGGAGCTCGGTATTGAATATGAGATGAAGATAATATCTGCTCATCGCATGCCTGATATTTTTGTGGATTATGCCACAAAGGCTTATGATGACGGGATCAGGGTCATAATTGCAGGCGCAGGCGGTGCGGCTCACCTTCCGGGAATGTGTGCTGCCTTATTTGATCTTCCGGTTATCGGTATACCGATCCATACAAAGAGCGTGGGCGGAGTAGATTCACTTTACAGTATCGTGCAGATGCCGAGCGGTATCCCGGTTGCGACCGTGGCTATCGACGGAGCTACCAACGCAGCTCTGCTCGCTGCAAAGATGCTTGCAATATCAGATGATCAGCTTCTGGAAAAGCTTAAGGACTACAAAGAAAAGATGAAGCAGGGCGTTATCAAAAAATCCGACAGGCTCGAGGAGCTCGGTGCCGATAAGTACATAAAGGATGTACTTTCATAATACATGTTATAAGTCGTTTTTCTTTTGCAGTGATAGCTTACAGCGGAGATGTTTATGCTGATCATATATATCGTACTAATTGTTTTGATCATTTTTTTGATATACGGATATCTGTCACATTATCATTTTGTGACCGGTACATATGATATTGACATCTCTTCCTATGACGGATCGCTTAGGATAGTTGTTTTATCGGATCTGCATTGCTGTGTCCACGGCAGGGAAAACATCAAGCTTATAAAAAGGATAAATGAGATATCGCCCGATCTGATACTGATACCGGGAGATATGGTGACCAAGAGACTTTCAGTATCGGATGAGAGAGTAAAAAGAGTAATTAGACTTATTAAAGTTTTAAGCAATGCCTGTCCTGTTTACTACTCACCCGGCAATCATGAGATAAGGCTATTGGAGCCTGATAAATATGTATCAGAGCTGAAGGCTGCCGGAGTTGTATATTTGTCAAACTCATCCGCAAAGCTTAGCGATCGCAAGCTCGTTATATACGGTCTTGATCTGCCGTTAGAGAGATACAGGGATGTGACATGCCTGTCAAAAGAGGAGATAGCTGAGGCGCTTGGCGACAAGGGAACTGATGGCTTCGAGCTTACGATACTGCTGGCACACGACCCCAGACATTTTGAGGCGTATACCGGATGGGGCGCTGATCTGACTCTCAGCGGACACGTTCACGGCGGCATCATGAGACTGCCCTTTGTAGGAGGAGTTTTTTCTCCGAGCTTCAGGCTCTTTCCAAAATATGATGCGGGCATTTTTAAAAAGGACTCAAAATACATGGCAGTGAGCAGAGGGCTTGGCTCACATCACATCAAATTCCGCTGGTTCAATCCGCCGGAGCTCATGGTGATAGATATAAATCATAAACGTTAAGCTACAGCAGGAGGAAAATAATGGCTATTCCGGTCAAACTCGAGGTGTTTGAGGGACCCTTGGATCTTTTGCTTCACCTGATAGAGAAAAATAAGGTCGATATATATGATATCCCTATCGTGATGATAACAGATCAGTATCTTGAATACGTATCACAGATGCAGAATAGAAATATGGATGTCATGAGTGAGTTCTTGGTGATGGCGGCTACGCTGCTACGCATCAAGTCGAAGATGCTGCTTCCGCCCGATGAGACGGAGGACGGCGAGGAGGAGATCGATCCGAGACAGGAGCTTGTCGAGAGATTGCTCGAGTATAAGCTGTATAAATATGCTTCGTTTGAGCTTAAGGACAGACAGGTCGATGCCGGAAAGGTGTTTTACAAGGAGCCGACGATCCCCGATGAGGTCAAGAACTATGACGAGGGTGTTGATTTTGATGAGCTCTTGTCCGAGGTGACACTGTCAAAGCTTCAGGAGATCTTTGACATGGTCATGCAGAAGCAGGAGGACAAGATCGATCCGATAAGAAGCAAGTTCGGAGAGATCGAAAAAGAGGAGATAAATATCGAGGATCAGATGATACATGTAGAGGAGTATGCCATGCTTCACGGCAGATTCTCCTTTCGTCAGCTGCTCGAGGAAAGACGGGGAAAGGATTATCTAATCGTCACATTTTTAAGTGTTTTGGAGCTTATGAAGACGGGAGTTTTAAAGATAGTTCAGGAATCATTGTTTTCCGATATTGAGATAGCATATCAGAAGGCTTCATGATAAACGGTCATAACGGCTTTCTGATACGCAGTCTGCCTGCGGGCAGATCTAATATAGTAAGGAGAAGAAGATGGTAGTCAAGGAGTTGGAGGGCGCGATCGAAGCGATACTGTATACATTGGGCGAATCGGTCGAGCTGGAGAGGATCGCGGGTGCGGTCGATCAGGACGAGGAAACTGTGCGCAATGTTATACGAAATATGATGACCAAATACGATTCGGATGAGAGGGGAATTCATATCATTGAGATGGACGGCGCGTTTCAGATGTGTACGAAGCCCGAGATGTACGAGTATCTCATAAAGGTTGCACACATCCCGAAGAAGCATGTGCTGACGGATGTGTTGCTGGAGACCCTGTCGATAGTCGCGTACAAGCAGCCGATAACAAGGATCGAGATAGAGAAGATAAGGGGAGTATCCAGCGATCACGCGGTATCCAAGCTGGTTGAGTACGGACTCATCCAAGAGGTCGGAAGAATGGATGCGCCCGGCAGACCCATGATGTTCGGGACTACAGAGGAGTTTTTGAGGTATTTTAACTACGAGTCACTTGACGATCTGCCTATACTTAATCAGGAAACCATAGAGGACTTCAAGGCAGAGGTTGAAAAGGAGCTCGGTTTTGAGTCTGAGGAGCCTGCCGATACCGATACTGACGATGATGACTTTGACGCACTCTTCGGATATGGTACAAGATCGGAGACAGAGGATGAGTAAAAATAAAAGGAAGATCCCGGTCAAAAGGATAGTATTGATCGGGATTTTTGCGGTGTTGGCAGTGCTTATCACAGCCATTGTGATAAATGTCTACGTGGGACTTTATGCCGACAACTATATAGTTGATAATATTAAGGCTCTACCCAAGGGTGTCGATGCGATTATAGTGCCGGGTGCCGGATTGAACAGTGAGAATAAACCGGGAACAGTGCTCAAGGATCGTCTCGATGGCGCGATAAAGCTATATAAGGCAGGGCTGTCAAACAGGATACTTATGTCCGGGGATCATGGTGACATATATCACAACGAGGTCCTTGCCATGAAGGAATATGCCATTGAACAGGGGATACCGTCCGATAACATTTTTATGGATCATGCAGGGTTCACTACCTACGATACCATGATAAGAGCACGGGATGTATTTACGGTCAGATCAGCAATTATAGTAACGCAGAATTATCATATGTACCGGTCGGTCTATATTGCGAGAAGCCTCGGGATAGATGCCTACGGTATGCCGTCCAGTATAAGGATAGATCAGTGGAAGTATGTTCCGCTTGAGACCAGAGAGTTTTTCGCGAGGGTCAAGGCGTTTTTTATGGTACTGTTTAAGTCGGAGCCGTATTTTGGCGGTGAGGAGATACCGATCAGCGGGAGCGGTAACGCCACGGATGATTAAGATCCAATTTCAATATGCACTGATTGTAATCGAAGTAAGTCTGGGTATATGACGCGTGGCGCGGGCGGAGCTTTTCTTCCTCGATCGGTTCTAAACGAACCTCCTCGAAAGAAAACTCCTGCCGC
>DMLD01000210.1:250-7168 GCA_003453515.1 Lachnospiraceae bacterium | reverse complement strand
AATAGTCGAACTCGCACGCCTGTCCTATGACGATCGGCCCCGATCCTATGATAAGTACTTTCTTAAAATCTGTTCTCTTAGGCATGGATTTCTCCCCCTCTTCTTTCTATTATTTATTTTCCAAAAGCTTTTCCGCACTTACTATACGCACACAAAGCGTGAAGAGCTCTGCGGCGATCTTCAGATCCTCAAGCGGCGGATAGGTAGGTGCGACCCTGATGTTGGAGTCCTTAGGATCCTTGTGATAGGGCCAGGTCGCTCCGGCATCGGTCATCTTGACTCCTGCCTTCTTCGCCAGATGAACTATCCTCTTCGCGCATCCGTCAAGTGCTTCAAAGCTTATAAAATAACCACCCATCGGCTTGGTCCACTCTCCGATACCAAGACCCGAAAGATTTTTGTCGAAAGTCGCCTCGACCGCCTCAAACTTCGGACGGATCACATCGGCGTGCTTCTTCATATGCTCGACCATACCGGATATATCCTTGAAAAATCTCACGTGGCGCAGCTGGTTTACCTTATCATGACCTATGGTCTGTCTGGAAAGCTGCTTTTTGATATCCTCAAGGTTGTTTAACGATGTAGCCAGTGAGGCTATACCGCTTCCCGGGAAGGTTATCTTCGAGGTCGAGGCAAATTTATATACCATATCGGGATTTCCTGCCTTTTTGCACTCGGCAAGTATCTCCGGTATGAAATCCCTGTCGTGGTCATACAGATGATGTATACCGTATGCATTGTCCCAGAATATCCTGAAGTCGGGAGCCGCGGGCTTCAGATGCGCAAATCTGAACACCGTATCATCCGAGTAGGAATAGCCCTGCGGATTGGAGTACTTCGGTACACACCATATTCCCTTGATCGCAGCGTCCTTTGACACCAGTTCCTCTATCATATCCATATCGGGACCTGTTTTACTCATGGGTATCGGGATCATCTCTATCCCAAAGTACTCTGTTATGCTGAAGTGGCGGTCGTATCCCGGGGACGGGCATAAAAATTTCACCCTGTCCAGCTTGCACCACGGTGTATTGCCCATGATACCGTGAGTCATGGCTCTTGATACCGTATCATACATCACATTCAGCGACGAGTTTCCGTATATGATTATATTGTCGGGATTGTTCTCCATCATGTCGCCTATGAGCACCTTGGCTTCCTCTATACCGTCAAGCACTCCGTAGTTGCGGCAATCCGTACCGTCCTCACAGCTCAGATCGACCTCTGAGTTGAGGACATCCATCATACCCATGGAGAGGTCGAGCTGCTCCTTGCAGGGCTTTCCGCGACTCATATCCAGATGAAGATCCATTCTTTCATATTTTTCGAATTCCTGATTCAGGCTCTTCAGCTCGGCACTAAGCTCGTCCTTTGTCATCTCAGCGTATGGTTTCATGTCTGCTTTCTACCTCCAATCTGTTGTGTTGCCTTTATTTTTCCGTATCGGGTATATAGTTCAAAAGACATATCTCTCCTTTTGTCTTCTGTTTTATGGAATATAGTGCGTGATCCGCCGTAAACATATAATCCCACATACGGCTTCCATCGGGCGGTACGCAATTCCTTATACCCTGGGATATACTGATATGTGTTATGGGCTCCGTCTCATCTCCTGTCTCTATATCAGCGGTCGTCACTCTCTGACGTATGAGCCTTGCCTTGTCCATAACCTGCTCATCGCTGAGTCCCATGTACACGGCGACGAACTCATCGCCTCCATATCTCGCAACGAAAACGTGCTCCGGATCCTCCTTCATGATATCATCAAGACAGCCCGCAAGAGTCTTAAGGCACAGATCTCCTACCTGATGACCGAAGCCGTCGTTGTATCTCTTGAAATTGTCAACGTCGAGTATCTCGACTCCAAAGGGCTTCTTTTTCTTCCACGCCTCGTTAAAGAGCTTCTCCGATACCTCGTTAAAATGAAATCTGTTTGATATCTGAGTCAGCTCATCGGTTATGGCCTTCTTCTCCAGCCTCTCGTTTTCCTCTCTTGCCTTGTCAAGCTCTGCCTGCAGCTTGATGAAATAAGCGTATGCCTTCTCGCTTTCCTTTCGGTGAAGCTCGGCGATATCAAAGTAGTCCGCGGCTGCGGCAAGTGCCTTCTCCCCATCACCAATCTTCCGATAATAGTACACCGCCAGACGGGCATATATCATCCTGAAGTTGAGAATGTTGGTCGCATCAACTCTGGGCTTCATGACCTCCATCGCTCCCGCCACGAAATCCTCATAGCCCCCGTCAAGCATATAAAACATCACATTCAGCACATCGCCCACTGCCTCGGTCTTGACAGGCTTCTTTTTCAGCGACCTGATAAACTGCGGTATAAGTATATCACATTGATCCATGTCCTTTAGGGCATGAGCGAGCGTCATCTCAAATATCCAAAACGCCGGAGCCTGATAGTAGGTAAACAGCTGATCCTCTGACATCTCCCTCTCGATATTTTTGAGGGTCTCCATATATTCCTTTGCCTTGTCGGTATCACCCTTCATCAGGTACGATGTCCCCGACTTTATCCTTGCCAGCACTCTCAACCTGTTGTAATACGGGGATCTCTCATCTCCGTCTATCTTCTCTATCGTCTTGTCAAAGCACCTGATCGCCTCCTCATACTCAGCCATATCCATGAACACAAGTCCGGTATTGTACATGACAAGTGCCAAAAGATCAGGTCTTTCGGGAAGCTCATCAGCATATTTTTGGGCAGTGCGGTAGTAGTCATAGGCAAGCTCTGGATGCCCGTGAAACGACACATCCATTCCCAAAAAGTTGTAGCCGTGGGTGAGCATCACATAGTCTCTGCACTCCTGTCCTGCAGCTATGGCGCGGCTTAGGCTCTCCTCGTAATTTCCCTCGCGCCCGAACCTCTCATAATTGTGCTCTGCCATGAAGTAATAAGCCATACCCATCGCCTGGACATTGTTCTGCTCCCTGGCAAACTTAAGCAGTTGGTCATAGCGCTTCTCCAGTCCGGGATCACCGTACTGGCGCTTCTCGTTTATATCATCGATAAGTGCTTTTATCTTCCGGTCAAAGCCCGTGGTATCGATCCTCTCCATAGCCACATCTCCCTTTAATTCCTTATAAACTGTCTGAACCACTCCGTTATCGCCTGAGGATCATTGGGATCAACATTCTGAATGGTCCCTATGTTATACAGTGTTACGTTTTCCCACCGGATGGCTCCGATTATCATCACAAGCATAACGGTATTCAACGCTATGCCTGCCAGTCCCGTGAAAAATCCCACGATTCCCATTGTCCTCGTGCTGTATTTCCCACCTATCCAGGCTATCAGACCGAAAACCGTTCCGATGACAGCCGGGATGATGGCAAGTCCGTACATCATAAAGCTTGTTACGGAGATGCCCGACAAAACCACCGAGGCTATCGCGAGCCCCCTGTGCTTTTTCTGCTCCAGATTTTTCTGAAATATCTCCTGCGGATTGGCATAGGTCCCATACCCCGTATGATAGGCGCCCGTGTAGCCGGTAACGTTCATGTGGGGATCGACCCTGTTTCCCTGATATGCGCTGTTCTTTGGATCCGCCCTGTGGGCTCTCACCCCCTCGGGGCTCAGCTCCACGGTGACCCCGGATACCATGCGCTCTTCATCGGGATCTCCCTCTGTATGATCACTGCCTAAGGCATCTGCTCTCAGCTGTCCATCCTGTTTTTCTTCCACCGCCATCACCTCGTGATATATATTGCCATGCCTGCCGAAATAAGAGACAGCGCAAGTGCGACCACTCCTATGACTATACCTGCTATTGCCATATCCCTGCCGTTAGGGAGCCTGTTATTGATACCGAATATCCCCAAAACTATCGATGTTACCGATGATAACAGCGCCAAATGCCAGACACAGCAGCATACAAGGCTCAGTATCGATATTATCAGCGACAATAACGCCGGCACGTTGGGTCGTGTTTTTTTCAATAATCCAAACTCTTCCATACCGCTGCTCCATTGTGTCCTATCTTCACTCTGATCCGTCCCTTATCGGATCGAAGTGACTCCGATCGAACCGTGAATCCCGAGCTGTCCGTATACATCATGCGAACCATGTTCTGACCATCCTTCACTCCCAGTCTCCAGACGTCGACCTCGACCTCTCTCTCCTGTCCCTCTACCTGTATCAGCACGAAGAAGCTGTCCTTGTCATCGTAGCGCCCGTAGCATATGAGTCCGGGCTCCGATACAAGATAAATGACAGTCCCAATCTTCAGGGCATCGTAATCCCTGTGTATACGTATCATCTCCTTGTGGAAGCGTATCATCTCCCTGTCCTCGTGATGCCAGGGATATGTTCTGCGGTTGTCGGGATCCGTCCATCCGCACACGCCCGCCTCGTCTCCGTAGTAGACCGTCGGTGCTCCGCGCCAGGTCATCTGCATCACCACAGCCTGTCGCATTATATCATTTTTAACATTTATCTCCGCTGCCCTCGGTCCGGAAAACGCTGTCCTTCCAACCGTAAAATTCGTTCTTGTCAAAAATCTCGAGTGATCGTGATTTGACAGCTCATTCATAGCGACCTGCAAGGACTGCAGGGGCATGCGTGCATTATAATTGGTCATTGCCGCAAAAAAGGCGTTTTGATCACCCCTAAGCTCCGGCTTGGTCACATCGGAGTGCTTATCCATCCCGGTCAAAAACCATGTTATCGGCTCCATGAACGCATCGTAGTTCATCACGGAATCCCACTGATCTCCTCCAAGCCATGACGAGGGGTCTCCGTAGTGCTCAGCCAGTATCAGGGCGTCCGGATTTATCCTTTTTACGATCGCTCTGAAATCCCTCCAGAAGCGATGGTTGGTCTCCTCATCCATACCGAGATCAGCAGCCACATCCAGTCTCCATCCGTCGACATTGTAGGGCGGTGAGACCCACTTCGCCGCAATGCGGAGTATATACTGATAGAGCTTTGGCGACTTGTCGTAATTGAGCTTCGGCAGGGTATCGTTTCCCCACCATGCATCGTAGGATTCGTTGTTCGGCCAGTCCTCCGGCTCATCCTCGTGGAACATGAAAAATGTGTGGTACGGGCTCTTCATTGTCTCAAACGCGCCCGGCTCATATCCCCCGGATTTATAATAAAGCTTCTCCCTGTCGAGCCATTTGTTAAACGACCCGCAGTGGTTGAACACGCCGTCAAGGATGACCTTCATCCCCCGCCTGTGTACCTCCTCGACAAACCTTGCGAAGTACTCATTGCTCGCGTCGAGATTCTCGCGATCAGTGACCCTTTTTATATATTTGGATGCATGTGCGTTTACATTATCACCCTCGGCAAGCACCTCTCCGCCGTCATTTTTGATAACGGTGAAGTGCGGGTCAACATAGTCATAATCCTGTATATCGTACTTATGATTGGACGGTGATACAAAGATCGGATTCAGATACAGGACCTCCACTCCGAGATCCTTCAGATAATCAAGTCTTTTGAGCACTCCTGCCAGATCTCCGCCGTAGAAATTCCTCACATCCATCGTAGCGGGATATGCCTTCCAGTTGTCTATACGCTTTACATGCTCACCTATATAGCAATACTCATCGTCAACTACATCGTTGTCCTTGTCCCCATTGCAGAAGCGATCGACAAATATCTGGTACATCACCGCGCCCTTCGCCCAATCGGGAGTATGAAATCCGGGAAGTATACTGAAGTGAAAATACGAATCGTATCGATCCACATCTCCCTTCCTGTTAAAATATAACGTCTGGCTTCCCTTCGTTATCTGATAATAATATGTGACTATCTCGTCATCTACGGTGAATTCAGCCTCATAAAAATCAAAGTAATCGGTCGCAAGCTCAGGGCATTTATGCATCTTTATCGCATGAGAGTCGACTATCACCATCACCTCGTCAACATCATCCCTGCCCACACGGATACGCACTCTCACCTGCGAGTACGCCTCAGGTTCCGGCGGAAACTGATAATTTACCGAGCTGTCGGAAAAAATGGCCAGCCTGTTGATAGGCAGGGTATCTTCCTTCCCGGTCTCAGCATCCGTCCCGGCTTCAGCCGCCGAAACCTTTTCATCTCCGTCTGTATTTATCATCCCGGAAGACTCTGCGACCGGAGCATCCTTGCTCTTTTCGGGGTTCATGTCATTTTTATCAGACCTCGCCCCCTCAGGTCGTAGGTATCTGTCAAACATAAATACTCCCTCCTGTATCCGATTCCGTTCTCGGTCACGGCTGGTCAAAAAGCGATTCGAATTCTTCCCTGCCGATCCTCTCCTTCTCTATCAGCTTCTCGGCTATGCGATGGAGAAGATCTATGTTGTCCTTAAGTATCTTTGTCGCTTTTTCATAGCAATCATCTATGATCTTTTTGACTTCCCGATCGATGATCTCCGACGTGCCCTCACTGTAATTCTTCGTGTGTCCGATATCACGTCCGATAAATACCTCGTCTCCGGAGGTCTGGTAGTTTATCATACCAAGCTCTTCCGAAAAGCCGTACTTCGTCACCATATCTCTCGCTGCTTCCGTTGCCTGATGGATATCCATCGAAGCCCCCGTGGTCACATCATCAAATATCAGGCTCTCGGCTATCCTTCCCCCGAGCGACACCGTGATGTTTTGAAGCATACGCCCCTTGGTCATGTACATCTCATCCTTCTCGGGAAGCGGCATGGTGTATCCGCCTGCTCCCTGTCCTGTCGGGATGACCGACACGGCATATACGGGACCCACATCCGGCAGCATGTGAAAAAGTATCGCGTGTCCTGCCTCGTGAAAGGCTGTGATCCTCTTGTCCTTCTCGGATATGATACGGCTCTTCTTCTCCGTTCCGATACCGACCTTTATAAATGATTTTTTGACATCCTCCTCGGTGATAAATGCCCTGTCATCCCTTGCCGCAGATATCGCCGACTCATTCATGAGGTTCTCGAGATC
>DMLD01000210.1:0-191 GCA_003453515.1 Lachnospiraceae bacterium | reverse complement strand
GCTCCCGCAAAGCCTGCAGTGGTGCGCGCGATCTCTCCGAGATCGACATTGTCTGCGAGCGGTTTATTTTTCGAGTGTACTCTGAGTATCTCCTCGCGTCCGCGCACGTCCGGAACTCCCACATGTATCCTTCTGTCAAAGCGCCCGGGTCTGAGTATGGCGGGATCGAGTATGTCCACCCTGTTGGTAGC
>DMLD01000075.1 GCA_003453515.1 Lachnospiraceae bacterium | reverse complement strand
TCATCCTCCTCCTTGAGAAGCTCTGCGACCACATCGACCTTTTCCTCAAGCTCGACCAAAATATCGTACTCAAGTGCGATCTCCTCGGCTTCCTCGTAGGTTATATCCTGATTCTGTGTAACCATCTTTCCCTGAAGGAAAAGCTTCTTTACTATACCTGATGCAGGCATCTTCATGCGATCCGCGAGGTCACGTATCGTGAGCACCTCGGGTATCTTGATGCTTTTGATATCATCCTCGGGCTTTTGCTCGACCTGCTTCGGACGGATAAATGCCCCCGCACGATTCGGATCCTTTTTGGATCTTGCGCGCCTGATCTCCTCCTCGGAAGCCTTGTGGTATCCGCCTCCGCGGTTATATTCCGTCTTTTTGTTCTTTCCGCGGCCGCCTCGTCTTGAATCCGGCTTTCCGCCTCCATCAAACGCGGGTGCGCTCTGGGCAAAGTTCCTGTCGTCCTTTCCTCCGCGACCTGATTTGGATCTGCCGCCATCGCGTCCCTGTCCCTTCTCGGGTCTTCCATCAAAGCCCTGACGCTTTTCATGAGCTCTGCCTGAATCCCTGCCACGGCCTGAGCCGCTTCTTAAGTCTGCTCCGCCGTCACTGTGATAAGCTCTGGTCTGGTGTCCCGATCCGCTCTTTGACACGCCGTCCTTGGATGCCCCTGCTCCCTGTGCACTCTTGGGCTTTGCAGTATGCTCATCCTTTGCTTCAGGCTTATCCTTAGCTGCGTCTTCCTTTTTCTCCGCCTTGGGCTTTCCGGTGTCAGGTGCCTCCTGCTTTTCGGGCGCAGTATCCTGCTTAGTCTCCTCGGTCACTGCCTCGGTCTCATTTTTCTTGGCGACCTTCGCAGCATTATCCGCAAAGGGGATCTGCCCCTTCTCAAAAGCATTCAAAAGAAAAGGTATCGCGTTGCCCTCTATACTTGACTGCGCTCCCTTCGCCTCAAATCCGTTGGCGTTCAAAAATGCCACCAGATCCGCGCTCTTTATATTTTTATTCTGTTGCTGCATGCTTCGGGCAATCTCATATATTCTCATCTTTGCCATATCATGATACCTCCCCTGTAAATGATTTCCGGATGGTTCCGGCAAACCCTGCATCAGTGACCGCCATCGATGCTCTCTCCCTCTTTCCGATGGCTCCTCCCAGGATCTGTTTATCAGCCGTAATGATGATCGGTACGTGGTAGTACCTGCATGAATCCTTAAACTTCTTTTTCGTATTATCCGATGCATCATCCGCGATCAGTACAAGCCTTGCATCGCCGTCACGTATGGCGCGCTCCGTCATGAACTCACCGCTGACCAGCCTGCCGGCCTTCATCGCCAGACCCAGTGTGCCCAGCATCCGACCGTATTCATTTGAATCTTTTGTCAATCTCTTCCTCCAAATATTCGTAGCACCTCTCGGGGACAGCCATGTGAAATGCCCTTCCCAGTGCTTTGGTTTTTATCAGACGCTCGAAGCATCCTCTATCATTACATACATAGGCTCCCCTGCCGGGCATGCTTTTCGTGGGATCAAGACTCACATGATCCTGCCCGTCGAAGACGATGCGTATGAGCTCATCCTTGTCTGTCCTTTTTCTGCAGCCTATGCATGTTCGTACCGATTTTCTTTTAGACCCTTCCATAGCTCTCCGATCAGTAAGCCTGTGACTCGCTCTTTATATCGATCTTGTACTTGGTCAGTCTTGCCGCAAGCTTGGCGTTGAGCCCCTCCTTGCCTATCGCAAGGGAAAGCTGGTAATCGGGAACAACGACTAAAGCCTTGCGCTCGTTTTCACTCTCCTCGATGTCAACGCGGACGACCTTTGACGGGCTAAGCGCATTCTCTATAAAAATGGTCGGATCCTCGCTCCACTCAACTATATCTATCTTCTCGCCGCGAAGCTCGTCGACGACGGCGTTTACCCTCTCTCCGTTGACACCGACACAGGCTCCTACGGCGTCAACATCGGGGTCATTGCTCATGACCGCGATCTTGGAGCGGACTCCCGGCTCTCTTGATATGCTCTTTATCTCGACTGTTCCGTCCTGAATCTCCGTGACCTCATTTTTGAAAAGATGCTTCACGAAGCCCTCATCGGCTCTCGAAATGATGACGCGGATAACTCCCTTGGAGGTCTCCCTGACGCCCTTTACATACACTCTTATCCTCTCGTTGATCGAGAAAAATTCTCCCTCGACCTGCTCCTGCGGAGTGAGGAGTGCATCTATCTTTCCGATGTTCACGGTATACGCCCCATTGTTGAAGCGTGTTACTGTACCGGTTATGATGTTGTGCTCCGTTGTCTCGTAGTGGCTTTGAAGTATCCTCTTTTCCTCCTCGCGGATCTTCTGAACGACCACCTGCTTAGCCTGCTGTGTGGCGATACGCCCGAAGTTCTCGGGAGTCACCTCTACAGACACCGTATCCCCGACCTTGCTTCCGGGGAACTTAAGCTCCGCCTCTGCCTCCGAGATCTCCTGTGAATCGTCGGTGACCTCGGGAACGACGGTTTTTTCCATGAATACATGGAACTCACCTGTCGTGCGGTTCATATCAACCCTTACGTTTTCTATATTGCTCTTTTTGGCATCTCCATCGCTCTTTCCGAACTCTCTTTTGCATGCCATCACCAAGGAGCTCTCGATCGCATCGAAGAGCACCTCCTTATCGATCTCCTTCTCCTTTGCCAGCTGCTCGATAGCGCTGATAAATTCCGCCTTTGAATCCGGTTTTTCCTGCTTTTTCCTAGCCATGATTGCCTCCTTAAAAATCGACCCACAGATGTGCGGATGATATCTTTGATCTCTCTATATCAAGCTCCAGATCATCCCAACCTACGGTTACCGTGTCGTTATCCTTGTCATAATTTTTCAGTACACATACAAATTCCTTTGCCGAGTACTTCTTTCCCTTTTCCTCATAGGTTATGGGAGCGTAGGTTTTGAGCTCCACATCCCTGCCGATATTTTTTTCAAAATGATCGGGCTTTTTCAGCGCTCTCGTGATCCCCGGCGAACTCACCTCAAGTGTGTAGGGCTCGTTGATGAAAGATCTTTGTCCGTCTATGAGATCGCTGAGTCTTTTGCAAACGATTGCGGTGTCGTCCGAGCTGATACCGCCCTCCTTGTCTATATATACCCTGAGGACCCTTGTGTCTCCCTCTTTTATGAACTCGGTATCATAAAGCTCCATCCCAAGCTCATCAAGAATGGGTATCACCATCTCCTCTGTCTGCCTGATGATATCGGCCATAAAACCTCCTGTTTCCTAAAAATAAGATGAGTGATCCGTAAAGACCACTCATCCAACAGTTACCACCAATGAAGAAAACGCCGTCTCGCGCCCTCTTTAATAGTCCGTAGGGGAATCGAACCCCTGTTTCTGCCGTGAGAGGGCAGCGTCTTAGCCGCTTGACCAACGGACCACTAACAATCAACACGAACTATTCTACTACATATTGAGGTAAAATGCAAGTACTTTTTTGATTTTTTTACATAAATGATTTTTTTACATAAAATCCAATAATGACATCTGATCGTCCTCAGGAATATCCCCGAGTATGCCGAGTTCCTTCATCTTGTCTATTATCGTCTGCGATACATGCGTGCGATCCTTGAAGTTCTTGCACGATGAAAACGGCCCGTCCTTCACGGCATCGGCGATAGACTCGGCAGCCGAGTCAGCCACGCCCGCGATCGCCATAAGCGAGGGCATGAGCTTTCCATCCTCTGTCACCGTAAATCTCTTGGCATCGACCCTGCCAAGCTCGATCCTTTCAAACTCAAAGCCTCTCGCATACATCTCCTGAACTATCTTCAGATC
>DMLD01000084.1 GCA_003453515.1 Lachnospiraceae bacterium | reverse complement strand
CACCGCTACGGTTTCGAATAGGCGCGAGCGGATCCCGAGGAAACAACAGATTCTGCGGTTGGCTGTGGTTGCATAAACACACAATTTGATATTTTCGATCCGTGCAGCATTACGGTTTCGAATAGGCGCAAGCGGATCCCGAGGAAACAACAGATTCTGCGGTTGGCTGTGGATGCATAAACACACTATTTGATATTCTCGATCCGTGCAGCATTACGGTTTCGAATAGGCGCGAGCGGATCCCGAGGAAACAACAGATTCTGCGGTTGGCTGTGGATGTACTTAGATACACTGGACTTTCGCACAGGAAGTGTTATTTCGAATATATGTCGCTTACAGCTTGACCCAAGTGTAACCCTCGGCGCTTGTCTGCAAGCGGAAGGTAATAGGTGTAAAGCCCTTTTCTACAAGGATGGCTGTGTCGGCGGTAATGGTGTTGCCGGGAGAGATATTAACAGTTTTCATACTCTCGTTGCTGCCGAGACCGAAGCCCCAGTTGATCGGCTTTAGCTGCTTGGCACCGTAGGCGCCGAAAATATTTTTATTGTAATTAAACACATCGGACATCTTCACGGTCTGTGTCCCTGATTTGTAGTTGAGGCGCACAGTGAAGAACAGATACTGCTGGGCGGAAGTGGGCGCAGGGTTTGAGGAGTTTTTCTTTGCCATGGCAGCCGACTCCGAGCCGTAAGCAAACTTAACGATCTGAATGTTGAATTTGCCTATTTTCTTGCCTTCCATGTAGTATGTAAAGTTGATCCCCTTGGGAGTTGTCGTCGGAAAAGTACGCGGATTGAACTTTGATCCCTTCTTGGTAGATTTCTTCTTGACCTTGACCTTGCAGGAAACGGTCGCCAGTCCGTTGGACGCCTTGATGACAGTAGTTCCGGGATCCTTGGCGGTTATAACGCCGCTTTTTGACACACTTGCCACATACTTGCGCGATGAGGTCCACTTTATTGAACCTATCATGGCGATGGGGCGCATGGTGTATACAGAGCCCACTCGGAGCTTAAGACTGGTCACGGGAAGAGAAGCCTTCGCCTCGGACGTGGACGCGGGTGAAAGGATCCCGATACTCAGTACAAGTATCAATATCATTGAGATAAATTTATTTTTCAAGGTAATTGCCTCCTTCTTGTGAAGCAAAAATAACTTCACAATTCTTCTAAATTATGGTATACTCAAATTGTGCCACAAAAGTGACAGATGGATAAAAAGGAACATCACCATAACAAGTCAGATAACAGGAGCGTCAGATAAATGTCTATCATAGATCGCAGTCATATCAGAAATTTTTGTATAATAGCGCATATCGACCACGGCAAGTCTACCCTTGCCGATAGGATCATCGAAAAAACGGGTCTGCTGACCAGCCGCGAGATGCACTCTCAGGTGCTTGACAATATGGAACTCGAGAGAGAGCGCGGCATCACGATCAAATCCCAGGCAGTTCGGCTTGCATATACCGCTAAGAACGGCGAGGAGTATCTGTTCAATCTGATAGATACTCCGGGGCATGTTGACTTCAACTACGAGGTTTCAAGGTCACTCGCGGCGTGCGAGGGAGCAATACTCATTGTTGACGCTGCTCAGGGGATAGAAGCGCAGACTCTTGCCAACTGCTACATGGCTATCGATCATGATCTGGAGATAATGCCGGTCATAAACAAGATAGATCTTCCGAGCGCCGATCCCGACAGGGTCATCGCGGAGATAGAGGATGTGATAGGGATCGAGGCGGCTGATGCACCGAGGATATCAGCTAAGCTCGGCACCAATATAGAGGATGTGCTTGAACAGATAGTAAACGTGATCCCGGCTCCGGGCGGCGATATGCAGGCTCCATTAAAAGCGCTTATCTTTGATTCGCTCTACGATCCGTACAAGGGTGTCATCATTTTTTGCAGGATATTTGACGGGGTCGTAAAAAAAGGCACCAGGATACTGATGATGGCGACCGGACTGGAAGAGGAGGTCGTGGAGGTCGGTACCTTTGGCGCGGGAGTATTTATACCCTGTGATGAGCTGAGTGCGGGCATGGTCGGTTATATCACGGCTTCCCTGAAAAATGTTGACGGGACGAGAGTCGGGGATACCGTGACCGACGCTGATTCTCCGTGTGACGAGGCACTGCCGGGGTATAAAAAGGTTCTCCCGATGGTGTACTGCGGTCTTTATCCGGCAGATGGCGCCAAGTATCAGGATCTGAGGGATGCATTGGAAAAGCTTCAGTTAAACGATGCGGCGCTGCAGTTTGAGGCGGAGACCTCGGTCGCGCTGGGCTTCGGCTTCAGATGCGGATTTCTCGGTCTGCTTCACCTTGAGGTCATCGAGGAGCGGCTTGAAAGAGAGTACAACCTTGATCTGGTTACGACAGCACCCGGTGTTGTTTACCATGTGTACAAAACCAACGGCGAGATGATAGAGGTCACAAATCCGTCAAATCTCCCCGATCCTTCCGAGATCGAGCACATGGAGGAGCCGGTAGTGGATGCCGAGATCATGGTGACCACGGAGTATGTCGGCGCGATCATGAAGCTGTGTCAGGAGAGACGCGGAACTTATGTCAGCATGGAATATATGGAGGAGACAAGGGCGTTGCTCAGATATACGCTTCCTCTGAATGAGATAATATATGATTTCT
>DMLD01000201.1 GCA_003453515.1 Lachnospiraceae bacterium | reverse complement strand
CACACCTTCAAGCCGGAATTTATAAACAGGATCGACGAGCTCATAGTATTCCATATGCTCGATGAGAAAAATATACACGAGATCACCAAGATACTGATAAAGCTTCTGAAAGACCGCCTAAAAGATCAGTTGGGAGTAGACCTTCAGGTCACAGATCCGGTCATAGACTATGTAGCCAAAAAAGGCTTTGATAAGGATTACGGCGCGAGACCGATAAGAAGAACCCTACAAAGAGAGGTCGAGGATGCTCTCGCAGACGCAATGGTGCGCGGAGACATCCACCGAGGTGACGCAGTAGAAGTCACCCTTACTGGAGAACCCTCGAAGGTCGAGGTGCACAGAATTTGATGGAGTCCTGTTTATCGAAGCGTGGCGGTCACGCGAGTTCTCTGATATGGTTGATGCCGACGATGCGCGCGGCTCCCGACCTTACTCCCGCGCGCTCCAACGCAACTCGGTTGCTCTCCGGCATGATGATGGTCGTATACCCCGACTTGACCGCTTCCGACAGGCGGCGTTCAGCCTGAGATACGGCTCTGACCTCGCCGACCAGACCGACCTCGCCAAAGAAAATAGTCTTCGGATCAAAAGCCTTGCCGGTGTGACTGGAGATGAGCGCCGCGACCATGGCAAGATCGAGCGCGGGCTCAACTATGCGCATTCCGCCGGCTACATTGACATATGCGTCGCAGTCGCCGAGCGAAAGCCCGATCCTTTTTTCCAGAACAGCCATGAGAAGGTTCACGCGGTTGTAGTCCGTGCCGACCGCGGTACGTCTGGGAACCGGGAACGACGATCTGCAAACCAGTGCCTGAACCTCGATCAAAAACGGCCTCGAGCCCTCCATGGCGCACACGACCACGGAGCCCGCTTCGCCCTCGAGTCTGCCCTGCATGAGATATTCCGACGGATTGGGGACCTCGACAAGCCCCTGCTCTCTCATTTCAAAAACACCCACCTCGTTGGTGGAACCGAACCTGTTTTTGACGCCTCTGAGCATTCTGTACATCGCGGTTTTATCACCTTCAAAATACAGAACGATATCTACCATGTGCTCCAGCATCCTCGGACCCGCCACATTTCCCTCCTTGGTCACATGTCCGACGATAAAAACGGTTATACCGCGGCTTTTGGCAAGCTGCAAAAGTATACCCGTGATCTCTCTGACCTGACTGACGGAGCCGGGCGCAGCATCTATGCTTTCCTCATACACAGTCTGTATCGAGTCGACCACGAGGACCTGCGGATCGACCTCATCGACTGCTGTCAGTATCTCGCTCATCGCAGTCTCGGAAAAAAGCAGCATCCCATCGGCAAAATCTCCTATGCGGTCTGCTCTTAACTTTATCTGCTTTTCCGATTCCTCGCCCGATACATAAAGCGTCTTTACACCCTGTGAGGAGAGAAGTCTGCAGGTCTGCAAAAGAAGAGTTGACTTGCCTATACCCGGATCGCCGCCGACGAGTATCAGAGAGCCGGGAACTATGCCCCCGCCGAGCACTCTGTCAAACTCGTCAAGCCCCACGGGCTGTCTGGTGTCCGCCGCGGAGTCGACCTCCTTCATGGTCACCGGCTTTTTGCCGATGCCGGAGGTCGCAGCCTTCTTGCGGGATTCCGATACGGCCTTGGTCTTCAGCTTTGCAGCCTGTCCGGCAGGCGCCTCGACAAGAGTGTTCCACGCGCGGCACCCCGGACACTGACCGGTCCACTTGGTGACCTCTGTCCCGCATTCCTTACAGAAAAATAAAGTCTTCTCCTTAGCCATCGATACCTCCGGTCTGACTTGGTGCGTTATCATTTATAGCAGAAAAATACCGTTTATATAAGCGTTTCCTTACTCGGTTTTTTCAGTTTCCTTTGTGGCAGGCGCCTGAGCTGAAGCATCACCGATCAGCTTTGACACATCAAATATCATTCCGCCGTCGCCGCCCGTTGCTTTGGGAAGCTCACCGTTCCATTTGTCAAGAAGCTTTGAGGTAAGTACCTGCTGTGAAAGAGATCTTTCCAGAGTCTCATTTGCCTTGGCTTCAGCCTCTGCGGTCGTCTGCTTTACCTTGGCATCGGCTTCGGCCTTCTCGATATTTTTCTTGTTCTCTATCGCCTGGGTCTCGTATGACATCTGAGCCTGCTGCTTTTGAGCTATCTTGGCATCGTACTCGGTGTCGAACTGTGCATTGTTGATGACGACCTTGTTGACGTGGATCGTTCCCTCGCCGTATTTCTGGTCAAGCGAATCCTGCACGCACTCCTGAGCCTTGGGCTCGAGGATGGAGCGGTTGGTAACATCTATTGGTGAGAGCGTTTTGGAACTTGTCTTGATCGCCGAAGCAACCAGAGACTGACTCACAAGATTGTCCTCATAGTTTGACACATTTGCAGCGATCCATGCCGACTTCTCGGGGTTGATCTGGTAGGTCACGGTAACACCCGAAAATGTTACGGTATTTCGCTCAAGTGTTTCCGATACGATCTCCTCACTCTCAAATATCATATCCTGCTGTTTGTTGTTTACCAGGCTTATCTCCTGCGCAAGCGGTATGCGGAAGTTGAAACCGTTGGGCAGGGTGTTGTCGGATATCTGACCAAAGGTCGACAAAACTCCCGTGTAACCCGTTGGTATGATGGTAAATGATAACCCAAAAGCGATGATGGCAAAGCCCAGAATCCATACGAGTGCAGCGGGCTTTTTCCCTTGCCCCTCGACTCTTTTGTGATTCAAGTAAGTAAGATAGCCTGCAAAGCACAAACCTGCCACACCTATCACTACGATAATCAGATTAAGTATCATGCTCTCCTCCTTATATGTGAATGAAGATTTATACAACGAGGCGCATACGCTTATGAAAAATAAGCCGGATTAATGAAACGCTGATTTAATCAGTGTATCCTTAATTCACTTTAAACCAATACGCGCCGACAGATATTGTAACATAATTTTTTATAACACGCAAGAGGGGAAACCAAGTTAAAACAGACTTGCTAAATAGTATATTTTTTTGTATAATGGAAATAATTCAAGATGTGATCATATTCAAGTAGTATATCAGTCATTTTTTATTATGGGTATTCCGAAGTGGAAAAACTGCTGCTCAGAGGGGGTTGCATATGGCTAAAACAGTTGCGATAGGAGTTCAGAGCTTTAGTGATCTGAGAGAAAAGGATTGTTTTTATATTGATAAGACCGCATTCATCAGAGAGTGGTGGGAAAGTAAAGATTCGGTCACGCTCATCACTCGTCCGCGCAGATTTGGCAAGACACTCAACATGAGTATGCTGGAGTGCTTTTTCTCCAATAAATATGAAGGAAGATCGGATCTGTTTGAGGGGCTCGATATATGGAAGGATGAGAAGTACCGTGAGATACAGGGAACATATCCGGTGATATTTCTCTCGTTTGCGGGAGTGAAGTATGTGGATTATGAGACCACCAGAAGAGCCATGAATGGATTGATTGCAGATCTGTGTAATCGCTACAGGTATATACTTGACGATAATAGTCTCTCGGATATTGACA
>DMLD01000063.1 GCA_003453515.1 Lachnospiraceae bacterium | reverse complement strand
CACATCGGCAAGGATTATCTCGTTTCAAAGCAGCTTCAGAAAAACGGCTTAAAGAAAAAGCAGTTGAGCATTTCGGATGCCGCCATCAAGGAGATGATAAGCGGTTACACCAAGGAAGCAGGCGTGCGAGAGCTGGAGAGAACCATCGGCAAGGTCTGCCGCAAGGCTGCAAGGATGATACTTGAGGATATGGAAAGGACTGATGAGGAAGGCTCCTCGTCTGATAAAAATACAGCCTCCGGTAAAAACAAAAAAACTGAAGCACTTAAGCTTCCGATCAGAGTGACCGGGCGAAATCTTCCCGATTTCCTCGGCAAGCGCAAGTACCACGACAATCCTGCCAACAAAAAGGATGATGTCGGCATAGTCAGAGGTCTTGCTTGGACAGAGGTGGGCGGTGACACGCTCGAGGTCGAGGTAAATACAATGCCCGGCGAGGGTGATCTAAAGCTCACCGGACAGCTCGGCGACGTTATGAAGGAATCCGCACAGATAGCGCTCTCTCTCGTGAGATCGCTGCTGCCGGACGAGAATGAATTTTTCAAGACACATGACTTTCATCTGCATGTACCCGAGGGCGCGGTGCCGAAGGACGGTCCGTCGGCGGGCGTCACCATGACTACGGCGCTCTACTCTGCCGTTACCGGATCGCCGGTTCGCTCTCACACAGCCATGACCGGTGAGGTCACGCTGCGCGGGCGCGTGCTTCCCATAGGCGGACTGAAGGAGAAGCTCCTCGCAGCCAAGCAGGCTGGCATCGATCAGGTCATGGTACCGTCAGAGAACAGACCCGATGTGGATGAGCTCGAGGACGAGATCACGGAGGGGCTTGAGATCTGCTATGTTGATAAGGTCGATCAGATTCTTAAGCAGGTGCTACAGTAGATTAGTAATATGCCGCGTCGGACGCGGTCGGAGCTTTTCTTCCTCGAGAAGTCCTAAACGGACTTTCTCGGAAGAAAACTCCTGCCGCCGACGCTTGTATAAGTATCTGATCTTAACCACAGTAGCAAGCAAAGTTGTATGCACCCGGAGAATCTGATAAGCAAACAAGGACCGGGGCAGAATTATTCTTGCATAGGTAACTGATCTTAACCACAGTAGCAAGCACCCTGAGAATCTGATAAGAAAATAAGGAGTTTAAATGCTGGTTAGAAAACTGGAATTGGAGACGGTTTGCGGCGTGACTTCCTCACTGCCGCAGCATGAGATACCTGAGGTGGCGTTTTGGGGACGCTCCAACGTTGGCAAATCCTCACTTCTCAACACCATCTGGGGACGCAAGTCCATGGCGCGCGTATCATCAGAGCCCGGCAAGACCAGAACGATCAACTACTACAACGTCAACGACGCGCTCTACATGGTCGATCTGCCCGGCTACGGCTATGCCAAGACCTCCAGAAAGACCACAGCCTCGTGGATGCACATGATACGGCACTATCTTGAAAAATCCGCCGCACTCAGGATGACATGTCTGCTGATAGACTCCAGACACGCCCCCACCGACAGCGATATAGCGCAGTTCGACCTGCTGTTTTCACTCGGCTTCAATCCGTTGATCGTAGCCACCAAGGTCGATAAGCTTAAGAAAAATGAAAAGGCAAAAAACATAGCCGCGATCAGTCGAACACTCGATGCCGAGGTCATGCGGCTGCTAGGTGATGAATACACATCGGATATAACCATACCGGTCATACCCTTCTCCTCATCCACCGGTGAGGGCAAGGATGAGCTTTGGGAGTATATTGAAGGAGGAGTATATGGTTCAGGACTTTGAGATTATCAAAAATGTCTGCTCAGGTATCATAGATAATTATGAAAGCATAGATCTTCTTCAGGGCAGACAGGGCTGCAGACTGCCTGACCGCGGCGCGATCATACGACTGCTCAAGGAGATAAGAAAGATCATGTTTCCCGGATACTATCTCGACACCGAGATGATAGGCAGACGCCCTGAGGACTATACCGAGGAACGACTCTACAACACACACAGACTTATGGCGGAGCAGATCTCTCTTGCCATCACCTATGCCGATCAGGGAGATTGCGGCTGCGGAGACAGCAATCCGGTCGTCACGGATTCATGTGTAGAAAAAGCGAGAAGGATTGCGGATGAGTTTCTGGAAGAGCTGCCCAACATACAGAACCATCTTCTGAAGGATGTGGACGCGGCATACGACGGCGACCCCGCAGCACAGGACAAGGAAAGTATCATCTTCTCCTACCCCGGTCTCTACGCAATATTTGTATACAGAGTAGCTCACGAATTGTATATAAGAAATGTACCCTTTATCCCGCGCATCATGACCGAGTTCGCTCATAGCAGAACAGGAATAGACATCAATTCGGGCGCAACTATTGGGGAGTATTTTTTCATAGACCACGGAACGGGAGTTGTTATCGGAGAGACTACCGTCATCGGAGACCATGTCAAGCTCTATCAGGGAGTCACTCTCGGCGCTCTCTCAACGAGAAAGGGACAGGCGCTTCGTGGAGTAAAGCGTCACCCTACCATAGAGGACAACGTAACCATCTACGCAAACTCTATCATACTTGGTGGAGAAACAGTGATCGGTCACGACTCCGTCATCAGCGGTAACACATTTATCATAGATTCAGTACCTGCGGGCACCAGAGCTACAGCCGACATGCCCGCCGTTAGACTGATGCCGCAATATGAGGTACCGTATTACGGAGATAATATCTGATACAACAAATGAGGTGCCACATTACGGAGATAATATGATATGACTAAAAAACAGCGGGCAATAGAGCTCATGGACAGACTGGAGCAGGCTTATCCCGACGCTGTATGCAGTCTCGATTACGATGAGCCTTGGAAACTGCTCATAAGTGTCCGTCTCTCTGCGCAGTGCACGGACGCCAGAGTGAACATAGTCACAGCCGAGCTCTTCAAAAAATACCCCACAATCG
>DMLD01000127.1 GCA_003453515.1 Lachnospiraceae bacterium | reverse complement strand
CCACCGTCTGTGGTAACAATATTCAATTATGCTGAAAGATAATCTTCATTACGCATTAAACTTGTATATAAGTTTTTCTTTCATAGTAAAGCGAGAGATTAAACAAAAATAAGCGGCTGCTTTTCCTTGACAATTCTTACATAGTGCTTGTAAAGAACATTCCTTGAATCGTCAATCTTACGTGGACCGCTTAGTGAAAAACCTTGGCACGGAAACCCGCCCAAGATAATGTCAGAATCTGGAATCTGCGAAATATCGACCTTACCGATATCCCCGCATACTACCTTGGCTCTGCTCCAGTTCTGATGAGTTTTACAAGCATCCTTGTCGAAATCGTTTGCCCAGATTGTTCTGAAACCAGCTCTCTCGAAACCCATATCGAGACCACCCGCTCCACAGAACAAGCTGACTGCTGTAAATTCTCTCATCGTCAACTCTCCTTTATGAAATTGTTGTTATTAGCCGTTGCACCCATAGTCGGTCGTACAGCCTTAGGGAAGCGCTGATAAAAGCGTTTCCCTGCACGAAAATCGTATATGAAGGCACTTCGTGCCCGTCAGTCATCAGAACTGATCAGGCTCCCAATCCTGCTCACCGCCATCCGAGGGCACCACAGAAGGCTGCTTGTCGTATGCCTCGTCATCGTACTCATCCGCTACACCACCGGAGGGAGGCTTGTCATACGCATCATCATACCCATCCGCATCGGCGCTCTCCTCGCCGTTGTCGGCTGTCAGTAGCGCAGCCATCTCCTCCTCCGAGAGCTCGCTCTCATCGCGCTCATACATCTCATCGTCCCCATCAAGACCCTCCGAAAGCTCCTGCTCTTCATCAGACAAAGCATCGTCATTGCTCTTTGCCGTCGTATCATACACGTCCGTGAATATCCTGACCGGCTTGTCCAGACGGTACTGATAAAACTTGATGACATTGCCGCTTACCGGCGCAATAGGGATAGAGGTCGTCAATTCATAATTTCTTATGTAAGGAAGGTTGTAGTAGAACTCATCACTTTGACCGACATGTGAGTCGTATGCCATCATCTCTTTAGAAAAAAGATCAAGCGCCGTCTGTGCGTCCATAGATACCCTCCTTCCCAACATATTGTGTCCAAAGAGTATTATAATACACAATCGGCGCCAAAGCAAGAGAAAAATTCCAACTTGAAAAACTCATGATCCATAATAAGATAGTATCAATATAAGGAAACTCTGAACATATCAGCGTTTCCCTGTTTTCCGCCTCTACGCGCGCAGATCAAAGCTGTATCGCTTCATATCACCCACCGGAGCATCCGCACCGATAAAGTCCTTCACTATGTCAACATCCTTCTCCTTCGGATTCATGGTCGACTGGAAGGCAAAGCCCTGCTCATTTATCGCATCCTTGAGCATGTCCATGTTTCGCTTGAACAGCGCTTCGGTTTTCTCGTTGTCGGTATAAAACGCCGCCGTCACTGCGGTGTTTTCCTTGGTGATGTGTATGTCAAGCGTTCCGAGGTGATCCATCTCCAGATGCAGCACCGCCTTTAGCTTGTCCGGGTTTTTCCTCAGATTCTCCTTGCGCGTCATGACATAGAGGTCGCCGTGCGCATTCTGGTTCTGCAGCTTTATCGGTAGCTGCATGTACTGAAATGTCTCATTGAGAGTTTTCATGAAATCCAGATTTTGGTTCATATCCTTTGCCGTATTGCTCAGATCCTGGAAGATATCCTTGCCAAGTGCGGTCTCAGAAAAATGTTCCAATGCACTGAATTGTGTGCTCATCTTCTCATATATGCGCTGCATCGCCCCGTCCTGCTTCATTTCTTCGGGAGAAAGCGTCCAATTCGTCATAAATTGCGATTTTATCAGGCGTTGGAAGTTTTTGTCGGAGATAAGCCTTCCGGCAAGCTCGTCTGACATCTTTGGAAGTTGTTTCTGCAATTCTGAGAGAAGCTCCCTGTTGGTCGCCGTGCCGTCTGCTACCGATTTTTTCAGATCCTCCGAGATCGGATACTCGTCAAGCAGCTTTGAAAACTCAGCCCTCTCCTCGGGAGACAGGGAATAGCCTACCTGCTCATGGATGAAAGGCGTCCTGTAGTCACCCGCGATCCCCGACTGCGCCACGGCATTTCTTATGGCTCCGGCAGCAGAATCCGTCAGATTGTTGAAAATATCCCTCATTCTTCCCAGAGCTCCGCCCTGACTCGCCTGCTCATCGACAGCCTCATCACCTGCCGAGCTCATGGCAGCGATCTCCTCCTCGGTAAGCCCCATGGACTCAGCTCCATTGTCATCGGCGAGCTCGGTTATCCTCGCAGCGATCTCCGGAGAAGCCTCTCCGAGCTGCTTAAGTGCCTCTCTCACGGATACGGGGTTACCGCCTGCATCACTTAGCATCAGCTCCTCCTCGGCAGAGAGCTTTAGGAGCATATCAACCGAGACCGCCTTTCCCTCCGCGTCAAAAAATGCCGGCACTTCCGCCTCTCCGGGAAGCGTTCTCTCGTGCATGAGCGCCGACTCATCCATCGTCAGCTGCGAATCCAAAGCAAGGCCTATAAGCTCTGTTCCGACACGCTCCGCCATTCTCGGGACCTTCTCACCTATGGATGTAAGCATCTCGCCTATGGAATCAGTCAGCGAATCCATCTTGTACAAAAGCTGGTGCGACTGATTTTTATACTGCTCAAACTGCTTGACGGACTCCTCACTCATGCTCATCTTCAGCCTGTCCATGGTTATCACAGCGTCAACGCCGACATCGGGGAACTTCGATGTAAGCCTTATGGCGTTCATGATCGAGTCCTTGGATATCGACTGCCCGTTTTCAAGCAGCGACTCCACTATACTTAGATTTCTCGGAGTTTTCGGAAGAGAAGCCTCCTCGAGTGCCTGCTCGACCGTATCATCCATTCCCAAAAGATAGTTGTCGCCATAGGCTTTGAGCGTTATCGTGTTGTCGGACAGATCATACACCTTGAAGCCTGCCTTTTGTCCGATGGAATAGCGCCCGGCATCCTCCAGCTCTCCGGTAAACGTAGCTCCATCACCCATATCGAGTGTGATCCTGTTGCCGTGAACGTCCGTCACCACACCCTTTAGGATCTGACCCTCATGCAGGGACATGGTCGTATTGCCCGTACGATACGTGCGGGATCTGCTCGTCTGCGGCACAGCTCCGTTCCCTGCACCGTTATTATTAACCATATTGCTTCCTGCTATAGCCATATTCCTATCTCCCCATATACAAAAATACGGTTTATATATCGTTAATTCATCGTTCATTAAGAATACACCGGATCAAGCAGCATATCCTTAATAGTATTTCGGCTCACGATCCTGTTTTCCTTAGGCGCTCCGAATCGAGTAGGGAAGATATGATC
>DMLD01000165.1 GCA_003453515.1 Lachnospiraceae bacterium | reverse complement strand
CAAGCTTTTCTGCATTATGCAAGGTAACCTCAGACGGTCCAAGGTCCAGCAAAAGCTTATGCTTTGATGTTTCCACATAAAAGGACAGACCATGAGCATATGCACAGCCCTCATGTCCCTCTGTATTCTCGATCAGATTTATAATTTTCATGAGATGTCCTTCCAAAATGTCGAAATACTTCTCCGTTTTTGTAAGCTACGCATTAAAACCACCGGAATCCGGTTTGTCTCCGGTTTCCGGTGGTTGGCTTGATTTTTCTGAATTTATCTTATCAGAGTCTCTCCTGCAGCTCCCTCGTAAGGCTCTCATATCCCGGCTTTCCAAGCAGGGCGAACATATTTTTCTTGTAGCTCTCCACACCCGGCTGATCAAACGGATTGACGCCGAGCATATATCCGCTTACTCCACAGGCAAACTCAAAGAAGTAGAAGAGCTCACCCAAGCAGAACTCGCACTTCTCAGGTACCTTTATCACAAGGTTGGGGACATTTCCGTCAGTATGGGCAAGCTGTGTACCCTTCATCGCCGACTTGTTGATGAAATCCATAGTCTTGCCGGCGAGATAGTTAAGTCCGTCAAGATCCTTGGACTCCTCCTTGATCGTGATATCCACAGGCGGCTTCTCCAGTTCAAGAACGGTCTCGAACATCAGCCTTGATCCATCCTGTATAAACTGTCCCATAGAATGAAGATCAGTCGTAAAATCAACAGACGCGGGGAATATTCCCTTCTGATCCTTGCCCTCGCTCTCTCCGTAGAGCTGCTTCCACCACTCTGATATATAATGGAACGAAGGCTCATAGTTTGCCAGTACCTCAACCGACTTACCCTTGCGAAGAAGGATGTTGCGGATCATGGCGTACTTCATGGCATCATTTTTATCGGTAGCGGTATTGAGGCAGAGCTCGCGCATGCTTGCCGCGCCCTCCATCAACTGATCTATATCGGCTCCGCTGACAGCGATCGGAAGAAGTCCGACTGCGGTAAGCACGGAAAAACGTCCACCTACGTCATCGGGAACCACAAATGTCTCGTAGCCCTCCTCGGTCGAGAGCACCTTCAGCGCCCCCTTTGCACGGTCTGTGGTCGCGTATATCCTCTTAGCAGCCTCGTCCTTACCGTATTTTTCTTCAAGCATTTCCTTAAAAATACGGAAGGCGATAGCCGGCTCTGTAGTTGTTCCGGATTTGGAGATCACGTTTACGGAAAAATCCCTGTCTCCTATAGTCTCAATAAGCTGTGAAAGATAGGTTCCGCTGATCGAGTTGCCTGCGTAGTAGATCTCGGGCGTTCCTCTCTTTGCCTTGTCGACCGAGTTGTAGAAGCCGTGACGGAGAAACTCTATCGCTGCTCTGGCTCCGAGATAAGAGCCTCCGATACCTATGACTACAAGGACATCGGAATCGGACTTGATCTTGTCCGCAGCCTTCTTTATGCGGGCGAACTCTTCCTTATCATAATTTATCGGGAGATCGATCCAACCGAGAAAATCGTTTCCTGCTCCCGTCCTTTTTTCAAGTGTCTCTCTGGCGGCATCTGCTGCCGCTCTCAACTGAACAACCTCATCATCCCTGATGACATTGGCTGCAAGTGAATAGTCAAATGTTACATGCTTATCCATTTTTACCCTCCGTTATAATATGTTGTTAAACTGTCCGTAATAAGTACGATGTTACTCTATCATGATTTATTTGCATTGTCAATGATATCTGCTATCTTTTTTACCGCATCCGAGTGCGATCCGCTCTCCATGGCGCGGATATAATCCTCGCGCTTCTCCCACACGGTCGTCACAGCCTCAAGAAGTGTTTCCGAGGTCATATCCTCTTCTCTCAAAAGGTAGCTGTAGCCCTGTCTCTCAAAGGATTCCGCATTCAATATCTGATCTCCGCGGCTTGCCTCAAGAGAAAGCGGTATAAGAATGTTGGGCTTGTGCAGGGCAGCCAGCTCACAGATGGCATTGGCTCCGGCTCTGGAAATGACCAGATCAGCGGCTCCCATGATATCCTTAAGCTCCTTTTGCACATACTCAAACTGCGTATATCCGGGCGTGCCGACCAGCTCCTTGTCAAGCTTGTCCTTTCCGCACAGATGGACTACCTGATATTTTTCAAGAAGAGTGGGCAGTATCTCCCTCACCGCATCGTTGACCCTTACCGATCCAAGGCTTCCCCCGATGATCATGATGACAGGCTTCTCGTCGGTAAACCCGCAAAACTTGAGCCCCTCATTTTTATCGCCCTGAAAAAGCTCCGCGCGTATGGGCGAACCGGTGACTATCGCTTTGCCCTCGGGCAGATTTTTCACGGTCTCGGGAAAGTTCGTGCAGATCACATCCGCCGACTTGATGCA
Source organism: Lachnospiraceae bacterium (assembly GCA_003453515.1). Lineage (GTDB taxonomy): Bacteria > Bacillota > Clostridia > Lachnospirales > Lachnospiraceae > Eubacterium_F. The sequence continues at coordinate 9,572 of DMLD01000165.1, read as the reverse complement.
CAGGCGGTTTGCAAGTCCCGGAGATATATCCGACTCGTGCAGCACGCACGGCACATGCTGTCCGGCAGCCGCCTTCACAACGGGGACCGTCACAAAGCCTCCCTTTGAAAAAACAACATCGGGCTTTACTTCCTTTATTATCTTTTTTGCCTCACGGTAACCGTTCAGTATGCGGAACGGGTCCGTAAAGTTTTTCACATCAAAGTATCTCCTGAGCTTTCCAGAAGATATCCCGTAGTACGGTATGTCAAAGTTGCCTATAAGCTCCTTCTCTATACCCTCCTTCGAGCCGATATAGTGTATCTCATAGCCCCGGCTCTCGAGCTCCGGTATCAGGGCAATGTTCGGTGTAACATGTCCTGCCGTCCCGCCGCCGGTAAGTATTATCCTTTTGTCAGCCATAGCTTTCCCCCTGTTTCAGATCGCTGCCTTGATCTCATCAGCGATCTTGTCCATATCTTCGGGCATAGCCCCCGGCTTCCACCCCATAGCTACCTCATCACCCTCAAATCTCGGAATAACATGTATGTGCAGGTGAAATACTGTCTGTCCCGCTGCCTCGCCATTGTTCTGGAGTATGTTCACCCCATCGCAGTTGTAAGCCGCTTTGAGCGCAGCCGCAATCTTCTTGGCAACGCACATTGCCTTTGAGAGCGAATCGTCATCGATCTCAAATATGTTGGCTGCGTGAGCCTTCGGGAGCACGATCACATGCCCTCTTGCCGCAGGATTCACATCCAGTATGGCCTTGGTGTGATCGTCCTCATACACCGTAGTTGACGGGATCTCTCCTGATATTATCTTGCAAAATATACAATCTGACATTTTTACACTTCCTCTCATGGTTTTATCATTGTAACGGTTCTTATATGAACTCCTCAAGCTCCTCATCGGGTTCGTTGAACCTGAACAGCGTATCGAAGTTTCTGACCATAGTGAAGTTGCCGTTGACAGATGGCATATCTCCCTTCATGAACGCGCCCTGGAAGGTCTTCTCTCCTGCGAGTATATCCAGGAATACATCCGTCTTCACTCTGGCAGTCACATCCGCCTTGCCCTTGTCCGAGCCCGTTCCCGGCGGTGCCCTGTGTACCTCCAGCTCATCACCCGAGACCTCGATTATGATGGAAGTCTCCTCGTCCTCAAGCTCGAGCTGGTATATGGCGTCGAGTCCGTCTATCGGATAAAAATGCTCCTTCAGAGAATCCACATATTCATCTCTCTTCGGCACGTCACCAACCATTCCCTTAAACAGATTGGTGAGCTCCTCGATATCCTCCTTCTGCTTCTTCACATACTCATCATTTGCCACATAGGCAGACAGCTGCTCGCTCTCCTGAGGCGTAAGCGAAAGTGTTGAGGATCTGAGAACCGTCTTTTTGACCTGCATGCTGCTGTTGGGAAATCCCGTGGAATGCTTCGATATGGTCCTGTAAAAATTCTCGGTCTTTTTCTCTATCAGAAGATTGTACTCGGCATTTGTCTCGAAATCAACGTGATTTTCCACATATGCGCATATCCCCTCACAGGGTATGCCGCCAAGCATCTCCCACGCACGGATCAGGTTGAACTCAGCCTCCCGCTCACCGTAGGTCGTTGCCATGACGACCGGCAGCATATATATCTTCTTGATCTCTTCCTTGTCTCCGTACAGCCAGCACGAATCCAGAAATTGCTGCAGATATCCACCTATCCCGAACCACTCCACCGATGCCGCAAGGATGATGGCATCCGCATCCCTCAGTGTCTTGGGAAGAACCGGTATCGAGCTCTTTTCCTCAAAAAGATTGTATCTTTCCACACTCACGCGAAGCTCATCCAGAACCTTTGCGATCCTCTCGATCACAAAGATCGTAGGATCATCGATAAGTCCGCGCCCTCCATAGTATATATTTACTCTCATGTTCACCGCCATTTATAATTATACATTGTTTGGAAAAATAATTGCATATCCGTGTTTTTTAAACACCAGACCATTTTATCATATTTTCAGACAAACATCAAGACTGCAAATAGGATATTCGTGTCCTGCGTTTGTTGCCTTAACTTGATAAGAAGCATCGACCTCATCATAAAGAGCGATGCCCCTTGCTATGGGTTATTGTACAACCGATGGACGTCAAAGTCAATCTATTTGACATTATTTCTTTCTCATCCGCGCCGCCACCAAAAAGACTACGCACATGATGCCTCCGAAAACAAATCCTCCCATATGTGCTGCGTGGTCTATCGACGGATCGAGGTATCCGCTGTACAGACTCAGTCCCATATATATGAGAAATCTCGGTGCCTCGGTTATAAGCTTTTTTCGGTTTCTGTAAATGAGCAGCACCAGCAGGGCTCCCGAAAGACCAAATATGGCACCTGACGCCCCCACGCTCACCGACGGCTCCGAAACCATATTCATGTTGTAGTAGACGGATGCCACGCCGGCAGCGATACCCGACAAAAAGTAGAGTGTGAAAAATCTCACCCTGCCGAGCATGTTCTCTGTGGCATATCCCAAAACCATAAGCGATATCATATTGTTGACGAGATGATCCGGTCCGGCATGCAAAAAGAAGTGGGTTATCAATCTGTAATACTGATGCCCGTCAACTATATAGGGTCCATAGGACGCGCCCATATCAAGCAAATGCTCTATATCCGTGGTCGCACCCGAGGCACTCTCATATATAAAAACAATTACATTTATAACCACAAAAAAGATTGCCACCCAGGGTATGAGCGATGGCTTTCTTACTCTTTGCTGTGAATACATATTCTCGTTAGTCATCATTTTGTTCTCCGTCACGGCAAGCAGCTGATATAAGGAAGCTTCGGATCATATCAGCGTTTTATCAACCATGCACAGTATATCAGATATGATTTTGTTAGTCAATGGTTGACACCCGGTCTCAAAAAACGTACAATTAAGGATACACTGATTTAATCAGTGTATCCTTTGTAACTATTCACACTTGATGATATCAGAGGTGTAGGACTTGAACAACGCATACGGATCAAAAACCCTGCTTATAGATCTCGGAACAACTACCATTGCTTATGCCATAGTAAGCAATGGTATACCCCTTGATGCTGCCAAAACTCACACCTTCGCCAATCCGGAAGGAGTGTACGGCGAGGATGTCATATCGCGCATGGAAGCATCCATGTCCGGAAAAAGGGATGAGATACAAAAGTGCATTACCGACAGCCTGAAAAATGAGCTCATCAAAATGTGTGATACTGTTCACAGCTCTGTTTCGGATATAGACAGAATACTTATCGGCGGCAACACGACCATGATCCATCTTCTCATGGGATACGACTGTACGCCCCTGTCAAGAGCACCGTTCAAGCCGTCGGCAGAGTCTCCGGCAGACCCGGATATCACGCCTATACCGGGGCTTTCTGATGCTTCGACCACGATCATTCCCTGGGCATCCGCATTTATCGGAGGAGACATAATAGCGGGACTTAGCTCTGTGGAGCTTAAACCGAATACGCTGTTTATCGACCTTGGTACCAACGGCGAAATGGTACTTTGCCGCCCGGACGGTGAGCTGTTTGCCACCGCTACAGCCGCAGGCCCCGCACTTGAGGGCGGAGGCTTGTCCTGCAGTGCGGCAGCTATACCCGGAGCCATCTCCGACATTGAGCTGTATCCGCTCAGTCCAAGGCTCACCACCATAGGTAACAAAACTCCCATCGGACTGTGCGGATCGGGTGCCATTTCTCTGACAGCGGAGCTGATAAGAAAAGGATATGTGGATGCTGATACTACTCTCACGGATAAATTTCCGGCAGAGGGCATAAGCCTTGTCGGCACTCATCCTGCCGCTGATAGCTCTCTTGTTTTTACTGCCGATGATCTGCACCGTGTATTGCTTGCCAAGGCAGCCGTCGCGGCAGGCATCGACACCCTGTTAAAAGCATCCGGACTTAAATATGATGATATAGATACTGTATACCTTGCCGGCGGACTAGGGTTTTTCATCGAGCCGGACGATGCAGCCGTGCTCGGCATATTCTCGGATATAGATATACATAAGGTCGTCCCTGTCGGAAATGCCTGTCTGGCAGGACTCTATGCCATAGCAAACACAAATAAAAACGGACACGACGATACTCAGATCATCGTGCCCGATATGCACATAATAAATCTTGGAACGAGCGACTACTTCAAGGAAAAATATATCGAGAGACTGTCACTCCCATAAGGACGTGCCGTCCGGTCTTACTATTCTTCCCTGACTCTGACTCCGATAAATCCCATAGCATACGCAAGCAATATGAGTCCCGATGTAAGCATCATGATCCACACAAACAGAAGCGGCATCCTATCCCCTGTCTCGGGAGATGTTCCCGACCATGTGACACTGCTCTTGGCAGGCGTCGTCCCGGGGCCATCATCCTTCTTGACCACGGTTCCGTCGTCAGCCATCTCAACATATGAGACCGCATACTCGGAAAAATATCTCGCATACACATATACAATACCGTCACCCGAAACATAGAAGGTTCCATCTTCATAGTTACCTGTCGGTCTTCTGAACAGTTCCTTCATCTCCGAGGCGTATCCTCCGTGCTCGCGTATCACAAGCGGCTCCTCATCACTGAGCTGATCATATGTAAGAGCTATCTCTATGACATCACCAAGATCCGTCACCTGTTGTGGCTCTTCGCCGTCGACCTGCTTAGTAACGAGCATCTCCAGATAGTGCTTCTTTACATTTTTATTCTTCTCGTTTTCGTATACTCTTTTATGTATCTGTCTGAATCTGCCTGCCGTCTTTGCCTCCAGATCATCAGCGGTTTTCTCTGATATCTCGAGTCTGACGGTGACATCGTCTTCCGGCTGTGCATCCGTAAAGCCGCTCAACCCATTCGCTCTTGCTTCCTGTATATATTTGCCGTTCAGAAGCACGACCTCTGTTTTGTGATTCTTCGGTGCTTCAGGTGATGGTGTCACGGTCGGCGCCGGGGTCGGTGAAAGGGTAGGTGCAGGGGTATTTACGATTGGTGCAGGCGCAGGAGCTGTACCTCCTCCCGGACTCACAGGAACAGGAGTAGGGCTTTGTGTCGGCTCGGGGGTGGGATACATCACATAATCAACTGTTATAAAATTAAGTGTTACATTATAATCATTGATATTGCTCGCGGTATCGTGCACAGTAACTGTCAGGTTCCCCTCTATGTCAATATTATGCGGATCTATATTATAGTTGACCTTATACTGATCATCATACGAATGTGAGGTTATATAATCCTTTAGCTCTCCGGTTTTTTCAATACTCGTAAGCTTACCACCCGGAAGAACATACTTTGCTATATCCGTCACTCCGTTTTGTGTACCTGCAGTTGATATATATACATCCTTTATGACATCACCATAGGTTTGCTTTCTAACTATCCATGCCTTGTCTATGGTACCCGTATCAGAATAATCAGCTATATATTTATCCGTAAGAGCATCATTGTAACTAAGCTTCAGATGATTGGTTCCCGCTTCACTGGTTGTCAACGTACTGTCGTTAGCAACCGAATATCCGTCCGCAGTGGCATCCTTTGTAAGATTATTATTCTCAACCTTTACCACATAATCATTATCAGTTATGCTGTAGCTTCCCTGCTGTTCATCATCATACATCCACTCATTCATGAGGATACACGCGGGTATACGCACATACCCGGACAGGTTGTTGTTCTTGGTCGGATCCTTTGCTATCAGATAACATGGGGAGTCGCCGAATATCCTGTTAGCTCCGTCAAAATTGACTGTATATGTACCATTTCCCAATCCGTCGTCTATCGGCGCAACAAACTCCGTCGCTAGCTGTCCCGTCTCATATTGAAGTGCAAACCGAAGATTTTGATCATGTATGTTTGATATAACCACTGTGTCCTTGGTCGGATCTCCTCCGTTGCTAAAATCACTTGCACGAGCAATATGTACCTCCTGCTGAGAAGCTTCTCCCTTATTCACATAATCATGCGGATCGATGGCAGTGTACACATTTGTGGACTGGATATACTGAGCATCGGGATCCCCATTGTTAAACACGTCCGCATCATCCTGTACATACTCCAATTTATATTTTGTATTGGGAGTAAGTCCCGTTATGTCGATATCTTTTCCGTTACCCTTGACCCATCCGTATGTATCCATCACGGTCAACTCACTATCGGTCGAAGCATCATATGCCTTTATCTTGTCATTTTTAAGGACGTTTTCAGATGTATCCTTCAATCTGTAATAAAAGCTTTCATTTGAGGGGTTCAGCGTCACATAATACATATCGGGCTTCGGATTTGCCATGATCTTTTTCATGTTTGTTGCAGAATCCTTAAGCAGATTTTCAAAAATGGCTGTTGCTGCTTCTCCCTCAGGTGAAGTGCCTGAATATCCGTCAAACCAATTCACATCACTGACTGCAGTTATCCTTCCCTTTCCAGCCGGCTGATCAACTATAAAATTATAGTAAACCATTTTGTTATCTTTTTCTTCATAAACCCTGGCGACCCAGACAGCCGATGAACCTGCACCGGTATCAATGTGGGCAACGCAAATGGGCTTCAGGTTCTTAGCTCCCTTTGCAAGCTGACTCTCGGGGTTTACCTCACACTTGAGTCCGGGTTTACCAAGACTGTCTGTAATGGTAAAGCTTGCCCCTATCTTGGACGCAAGTATGCTCATATTTTTGTTTCCTGCCGGTGAAAAATTCGGATGCTCACCCTGCATAACAACTCTTCCACCGTTATTGACATACGACTTTAGTATATCCGCATTGGTATCAGAGTATATCATCTTGGCAGCATCGTTATCAGAATAATCCTCGTCAATTATGTATACAAGCTGAACTCCATTTATAAGTTCCTGATTCAACGTATTGCCTTCAAAGGTTTTTACTGTAACTCCTATTTTTTCAAAATAGGATTTTATACTGTTTTTAAACCCCAACGCCTTTGAACCAAATGACCATAAGAGCACACCGTAGGACTCTTCCGGTTCAGACTCCGTGCAGGTGATGTATATAGGGCAGTGGTTACCATCAAATTTCCCCTCCTGACTCATATGTACCGCGATAAGCTTTTTATCGGAAAATGGCTTTTTGATAGTTATCGAAGCTTGTTCATTTTGAGAATTCTCTACAGTAAAAAACTCGGTATAGCTACTACTGGAATAACTAATATTTGGTAATTGATTACCGGGAGTTGTGCACATAGAGTGAAACGTTCCTTGCAGTCCAACAGCTGCGGCAATATCCGCAACCTTAACCGTATCTCCAACACCTGCATCTAAGGTATACTCGTTTGTTTGGTATGTAAGCGTCAGCGTGTAATAGGAAAACCCGTCTGTTCTCGCAAACACACCATCTTTATCATCTATATCCCCTGTCTTAGTTGTAAGTCTATCAACCTTAAGATCTGGGTCGGATACCTGTATCTCAGTTATCCCCTCTACTTCATTCATGTTTGTATCCGATTCGTCTGTATGCTCTGATATATCCCTGATGTGATAGATATCTGCAGTGACATTGTCAGTATTTACAAAGCCGGTCACAAACGCCACCCTGACTTCACCCTTGCTTACATCAGGCTGAATCTCATTCCCAAAACTGTCGCGTATCGTTATGTCAAAGGTCAACTTCTCACTGATCTGTCTTTCATCACCGACAGCTTCCTCTACAACACCCTCTACTCTCATCCTCTCTTCGGGGAGCAGAGTCTTTACATCAAGCGTTGCATCCTGTGGAAATACACCCGGATCGGCAGATACATAAACCTCGACTCCGTCGATCTCACGGCTCATATAAAAACCTTTTTCCCCGGACTGATCAGCTTTTTTTATTGTTTGTTCACCATTCTCCATCAGAGCAGGATCATTTGCAGTTGTATCATCGACCGAGGGATCATATTCATTTTGATAATCCTGAATATTATCTCCGGCATCATTTGTCGATGCCGCATCGTTTGACTCTCCGCCATGTATCCCTGCAACCTGACCGGAAGCCTGCCCCTCTTTTTCTCCGGTCGTCACATCCTGACCGGAGTCGTCGGACAGATCCGTACCTGAACTAACATTCACATCCACAGCCTCACCGGATGCGACCTCTCCGGATGCCCTCGACCCGGTAGCGTAATCTTCATTTTTGATCGATGGATAAACCAGACCCGATACACTTGTGAATATCAGAACCAAAGACATAACAAGAGAAGCTATCCTCGCAGCTCTCTGATGAACATAAAGATAGCTCCTTATTCTTTTTATCAAGTTGTGAATCCGTTCACGTTCCTTGCCATCCATAGCAATCACCCCTATACATCAGGTTATATTTTCAACTTAAGGATATGCCGATTGATTCAGTATATCCTTAAACCTTCACTCTTCATCATCCATCTTCGCCCTGATGGACTGCATGCGAAGATCAAGCGCCGCGCTGGTCTCCGCACAAAGCTTGAGCTCAGTTCTCAGCTCCTCGATATTGTGGCCCTTTTTATAATATATCTGATGCTCGAGACTTGCCCAAAAATCCATGGCGATGGTCCTTAGCTGCACCTCGACCTTCATGTGTCTCTTCTCACTGTGAAGAAAAATAGGTACTTCCACTATCAGATGAAGACTGCGATATCCGTTTGGCTTAGGATTTGCTATATAGTCCTTCCTCCTGATCAGGCGGATATCATCCTGCTCGAGCAGGCACTCTGCAAGCAGATAAATATCCTCCGGAAAGGCACATATCACCCTGACTCCCGCTATATCTGTCAGATTCTGCTCTATAGACTCTGCCGAAAATGGCAGCCCCTTGCGCTGAAGCTTCTCTATGATGCTCTCGGGAGACTTAAGTCTGCTTTTGACCGTCTCAATAGGATTGCGATCGTACTCTACGGAAAAATCTTCATTAAGAACGTTGAACTTGGTCTCAACCTCCATGATGGCACACTTGTAATAGGCCATCAACGTACGGAACGCCTCGCCCTGTTCAATGAACTTGCCGATGGAATCGTTCTCCATCAGTGTTTCCATGAAATTCTCATCAAAATAAAGCTCGTTGCTTCCCGTACTTACCTCGTTCATCATTTATCCTCTGCTATACTTACTTCTCACAGCTTCGTTATCTTAACAGATGCGCTCTTGCCCGCATCCAGCTCAATGCTCGCGCTGAGCTTTCCGCTGATATTGGTCTGTATGCTTCCTGCCGACTCTCCGTCCACATCGAGACGATAGAGCGAATCCGGTTCAAGCTCAACCGTAAACGACAGATCTCCCGGCGCCTCCACATCGAAGGAAAGTTCCGTCTTGTCTCCCTTAAAATTGGTCACCGCAGATCCCGGCACCGACTCATATACCATCGTGCCATTTTTCTCGAGCTTGGTTATCTCCTTAAAGGTCTTGATCTTGTACGATGCTCCATTGTATGGAAAATCCGCCTTTTTTGTTTTTTCACTCAACTCATAGTTACCAAAACTTAAACTCCCGTCACCCTCTTCGCGGATGAGCTCATCAACAACACTCATTTTCACGACCTCCTGTAATCTTCACGAATGCGCCAAGCAGCGCCCGCATCCGCAACATAAGTTTCATATGA
>DMLD01000184.1:8913-11401 GCA_003453515.1 Lachnospiraceae bacterium | reverse complement strand
ATCTTATGTACGATCCGCCCGCTTCATGTGGGGCTTATATTGTAAATGACTCTCTCATGGTATCATATTTGGACTTTTTAGGCAAGTTTTTTAATTTCCTCTTTACATTTTCGCTATTATTCGGTAAAATAGTCGTATAAATGCGTAAAGCTGAATGCGATTTCAGCTTCGGAATGGAGGCTATGATGAAAAAGTTTTTAAAATTTATCGTAAGTCTGTCTATTGTGGCAGCTATCGTTGCAGGAGTTCTCTACTTCGTGAAAAATATACTCATGAAGGATTATCTCGATGATTATGATGATGATTTTGACAATGATCTGTATGACGAGGAAGATGACGATCGTGATTATGTGACCATTCATCCGGACAGCTCTTCCAAGAAGGACGATGCCGATGAGAGCACGGAGGATGAGGCAGAGACCTCCGACGATACAGGATCAGATGATAAAGCATCAGATGACAAGACTGCTGATAACGACTGATCGGACATAATAAAGCACAATAAAAGCGCATCCGCCGGATGCGCTTTTTATATCGCACTATTCCTTATCTCGAAAGACGTCTCACAAGGTCAAACAAAAGCTCGTCCACGTCCTTGGTCATTGAGAGTGCTTCATCTATATCGTAATCGATGAACTCACCGTCCTTGTACGCAACGACACGATTTGTCTTGCCCTCGATCAGAAGATCGACTGCCTTTGCTCCGAACGCCGAAGCGTACACACGATCGTGACATGTCGGATTGCCGCCTCGCTGCATATGTCCGATGACCGTAGCTCTGGTCTCAATGCCCGTCGCCTTCTCTATGCGCTCCGCAAGACCATAGGAATCTCCGCAGCCCTCGGCATTTATAACGATATGATGCATCTTGCCGACCTTGCGGCGTGATATGATCTTGTCTATGATCTTTTGCTCATCCCCGTCATAACGCTCCGGAATGAGTACATAGTCGGCGCCGCTCGAGATACCGCACCACAGCGCGATATGTCCGGCAGTACGCCCCATTACCTCGATGATTGAGCAGCGCTCGTGCGAGGCAGATGTATCCCTTATCTTGTCGATGGCTTCCATGGCTGTATTGACCGCCGTGTCGAAGCCGATCGTATACTCGGTACATGCTATATCAAGGTCGATGGTACCCGGAAGCGCGATGGTGTTGATCCCGTTCTCCGAGAGCCTCTGCGCCCCGCGGAACGATCCGTCACCGCCGATAACCACAACTCCGTCGATACCGTGCTTACGCGCATTCTCAGCTGCAAGCTTCTGTCCCTCGGGCTTCATCATCTCCATACAACGGGATGAGTTGAGTATCGTTCCACCGCGGTGTACGATATCCGAGACACTCATGGTGTCCATATCGGTTATCTCTTCCTCAATCAGTCCAAGATAACCCTTATGTATGCCCTTTACTTTCAGTCCGCTGTTGAGTCCGGCACGCACGACAGCACGTATTGCCGCATTCATTCCCGGTGCATCACCGCCGCTTGTAAGCACTCCTATTGTTTTGATCTCACTCATTTATCTTTCCTCCAAATATTCTATGGAAACGCTGATCAAAGCGTTTCCTTGCACGAAAATCGTGGCACGAAGTGCCTTCCTATACGATTTTCTGTGCATCCTTAATCCCTGTGACCGAGTCTTCTCTTATATCATTCGGTCATCCCGGTCGGACATCACACATGCCTGTTGACATCCGCTTACACATAAACCTAAAAGATTATACTATAAATGATCTATTATTTCAAGTAAAATTTTTTTATACACGAAAAATGCTTATCAGAGCGCTTCCTTAAGCGTCCGTCACCGCCACCGATTCAATGCCGTATGCATCCCTCAATCCTGCCAACAGTGCATCGCAGACCATGGTGGAGTGCGACGGCGGAAGGTTTTTGATCTTTTTGCCCTCCTCTATGCACACCGTGACCATATCAGACCCGTCGTATCTGTCAACCATGCCAAACAGAGCATTTTCATTTTTCTTATAATCATCGATCGTGGAAAACTTGATCCAAAGCCTCTTTGGCAGTACGTCAAAGCAGGTGATGGCGGAGGATATCAGCTTCGCGTCGCGGTCGATCTCGTGGGTCACGTGCCCGCGTATCATCAGCTTTCTTCCCTTCTCGAAAAATGCCCTGTACCGCTCGTATTCCCTCGGAAATACGATGACCTCCACCTCTCCGGTCATGTCCTCGATCGTGAGAAATGCCATCAGATCCTGATTCTTCGTCGTTTTTACCGTCACCTTCGTGACGATACCCGCTATCGTGGCGTCCTCCTTGTCGGAAACAACGGGCTCGCCGGTTTCCCCGGCATCCGATTCGCCCTCCGATATCCTGAAGTCAACTGCGTAGCGCGTGACATTTTTCTTTAAAAATGCCATGTCATCATCCAGCGGATGCCCGCTTATGTAAAACCCGGTTATCTCCTTCTCGAATGCGAGAAGCTCCGACTTCTCGTACTCGCCGACATCGGGGAACCTGATGTCAAG
>DMLD01000184.1:0-8798 GCA_003453515.1 Lachnospiraceae bacterium | reverse complement strand
TTCTCGGCGTTCACCGAATCGATCACCTGCATGTGCACGTGCATCTTCTGAAGCCTTGTGCCGGGCAGTGAATCGAGCGCCCCCGCCTTGATAAACGCCTCGATGGTCTTTTTGTTGATGGCTGACGACGAAAGGCGCATGCACAGATCCTTAAGCGATGTATATTTACCGTGCTCCTCGCGCTCGGTGACAAGCTCCTCTATCACCTGCTCGCCCACGCCCTTCAGCGCGGCAAGTCCGTAGCGGATGACTGTTTTAGTCTCACCGGTCTGAGGATCACTTGCCTCCACAGCCTTGAACTCCAGACCGCTCTCGTTTACATCGGGCGGCAGAACGAGCATACCGTCCTTCTTGCACTCCGTTAGGTATCTCAGGAAATCGTCCTCGGCCCCCATGACGGATGTGAGCAGCGCAGCCATGAAGTGATACGGAAAATGGTACTTAAGATACGCCGTCTGATAGGCGACCACAGCGTAAGCCGCCGCATGCGACTTGTTGAAGGCGTACTCTCCGAACTTTTTCATCTCGTCAAACAGGGCGTTGGCGTCGTCGGCATTTATCCCGCGCTTGACACAGCCCTCTATATGCTCATCGGCATTGCCGTATATGAAGTTCTCTCTCTCCCTCTCCAGATCATCCATGTGCTTCTTTGCCATATGCCTTCGCACATTGTCACTTTGTCCGAACGAGTAGCCCGCCAGATCCCTGACTATCTGCATGACCTGTTCCTGATATACCATACAGCCGTAGGTCGTCCCCAGTATCGGTTCGAGCTCGGGTATCATATAGCTGACATCATCCCTGTTCTGCTTTCCCTTCAGATACTGCGGTATAAAATCCATCGGTCCCGGACGATACAGGGATATCCCCGCTATGAGATCCTCCAGACAGTCAGGCTTGAGCCTTTTCATGAAGTTGGTCATCCCTTCACTTTCCAGCTGAAAAATACCTGCCGTCTTACCCGAGCTTATCAGCTCATACGGCTCCTTCTCATCAAAGCTTATGGCGTTGATATCGTCAACATTGCCCGCTGCCGCATCCCTGATGACCGTAAGGGTACGCAGCCCCAGAAAGTCCATCTTCAAAAGTCCCTGCTTTTCAAGGAGCGGTGCCTCGTACTCCGTCACGACGGTCCCGTCGCCCATCACTGCGAGCGGAACAAAATTGAGCACGGGCTCCGGCGCTATCAGCACACCCGCAGCGTGCTTGGTCGTATGCCTCGGCAGTCCCTCCAGCCTCATGGAGATGTCGACCACCTGTCTGACCTGGTCATCCGAGTCGTAGAGTTCCCTGAAATCAGGGCTTGCCTTAAGCCCCTTTGCAAGCGAAAGGTTCTGCGGTATCGTCTTGGTTATCTGCTTTACATACTGCGGCGAAAGCCCGAACGCGCGTCCCACATCACTGACGACCGCCCTCGACTTAAGAGTTCCTATGGCAACTATCTGCGCAACATGGTCAGCCCCGTATTTTTCCCGGACATAATCTATGACCTGCTCTCTTCCGGTCGGCTCAAAATCCACGTCTATATCCGGCATGGACACCCTCTCGGGATTAAGAAATCTCTCAAATATGAGCTTGTACCTGACAGGATCCACAAGATCGGTTATCCACAGCGTATACGCGACCAGAGAGCCTGCCGCCGAGCCTCTCCCCGGTCCCACGGGTATGTCGTGCTCTCTTGCGTATCTGATGAAATCCCATACTATAAGGAAGTACTCGACAAAGCCCATGCCCTCGATGACCGAGAGCTCCTTTTCAAGCTGGTCGGCGTGGGACATGGCAGCGTCGCCGTATCTTTTCTTTAGTCCGTCATAGCACAGCTCTCTTAGGTACTCACTCGCCGTCTTGTTCACCGGCAGATCGAACTTCGGCAGCTTGTACTTGCCAAACTCTATGTCTACATTGCACCTGTTTGCTATCTTTACCGTATTTTCAAGCGCCTCGGGTGCGTATGGGAAGAGCTTTGCCATCTGCTCGGGGCTTTTCAGGAAAAATTGTCTCGGCTCGTATCTCATCCTGTCGGTATCGGTGACTTTTTTCCGGGTCTGCACGCATATGAGCACGTCGTGAGCCTGAGCGTCCTCCTCGTTGATATAATGGACGTCATTGGTCGCTATAAGCTCTATCCCAAGCTCGTTGTGAAGCCGCATCAAGCCCTGATTTACATTGCTTTGCTCCGGCATCCCGTGATCCTGCAGCTCCAAAAAGAAGTTGTCCCTGCCGAATATCCGCAAAAACCTGAGCGCCTCCTCCTTCGCCTCCTCGTAGAGCCCTCTCCTCAGATACATCGGAATGATGCCTGCCAGACACGCGCTGGTGCAGATAAGTCCCTCGTGATAGCGCTCCATGAGCTCATAGTCTATCCTCGGCTTGGAGTAAAACCCTTCGGTAAAGCCGAGCGTTACAAGCTTCATGAGATTGCGGTAGCCGGTATTGTTCTCTGCCAAGAGAATGAGGTGGTTGTACTTGCCGTGCTCATCACTCGCTTCCTTGTCAAAGCGCGAGGTCGGAGCCACATAGACCTCGCAGCCTATGATCGGGTGTATCCCCTGACTTATACATTCATTATAAAAATGGATGACTCCGTACATATTGCCGTGATCGGTGATCGCAAGATGCTTCATACCAAGCTCTTTTGTGCGCGCAACCAAAGAGCCCACCTGACACGCTCCGTCAAGCAGGCTGTAACCGGTATGCACGTGCAAATGTACAAAATCCATCCCTGTATCCGCCTTCCTTAAAACTGATTAGAGGAGTTTCTTAACTGTGTGTAAGAAACTCCTCGATATTTTGCATCGCTTCTGCCTCATCCTCGCCGTCGATCTCCACATCGATCGATGTTCCGGGGATAAGACGGAAATTCAGCATTCCCATTATGCTCTTCACATTTGCTGTCTTTTCGTCTCTCGTGAAGCATATCCTGCTCTGGTATCTGCTCGCTGCCTGTACCAGCATCGGTATGGTCCTGTCGGAATCCTTCTTCTCCACGACTGTGATACTTTTACTGATCATCCTTACTTCCTCCATCCCGGAGTTCTTCAGCCAGACTCTCGAGTCTTCTCAGTCTGTGATTGACCGCAGACTTGCCGAGTCCCATCATATCTCCGAGTTCTTTCAGACTCACCTCCGGATTCTCGAGACGGGTGATCGCCATCTGCCTCAAGCCCTCCGAAAGCTGATCGAATCCCAGAACCTCGTCTATATACTTGATGTCACTTACCTGCCGCGCCGAAGCCGATATGGTCTTTTTGATATTCGCTGTCTCACAGTTTACCTGGCGGTTTACCCTGCCGCGCACCTCCTTGACGATGCGGGCATTCTCAAATCCCATCATGGCAACGTGAGCTCCGACTATATTCAAAAAATCAACGACCTTCTGCCCCTCCTTCAGATATACTATGTAACGACCCTTGCGAGAGGTATATTTTGCATCAAGATCAAACGATCTCAGGATCTCTATAATATAGGAAGCCTGTTCAGTTGTCATCGTACGGATCTCCAGGTGATAGTGTCCCTCAGGATCCGTAACCGTCCCGGCTGCAAGAAACCACCCACGCAGATACGCCCTTTTACAGCAATCCCTCGCAAGCACCTTCTCATCCATCAGATCCTTATACACCTTTGATCCTCCGGGATTTAAGCTTACTCGGGTTTGGTGATCCACGCGTTCTGTAAGCGGTTCCAATCCATAGGCTTTCTTTACAAGGCTAATACATTTTTGCGGAATTGTCAAGCCTTCAGAAAAAATTGAAAAAGGGAGCTCGTGGTGACTCCCCTCAAATATCCCCCTTAATTCCGCCTTTTGGCAGTGTTTGCTGCGGCTTATATGCTCGCTCAATTCCCTGCGAACCTCCGCCGCAAAAGACATATCCTCACTCAAAGCTCTCACCGTCCTGTGGTTGTAGGTTATTAAGTCCTCCCGCTTGACAGGAATACTATAACTATCTGTGCATCCGTCGGAGTCCTGATGGATTCTACCTCTGTAGGTCACCGATTTTCCTTATCCTGTCCTTCTCTATATCCCTGTGCGTCCTCTTGCATCCAAACTTACTACCCTTGTAGTACTTATACAGCTCATTTGCCAGAGTGACCGATCTGTGCTTGCCTCCGGTACATCCGACCGCGATCACAAGCCCGGTCTTCCCCTCCTGCATGTAGTTGGGTATGAGAAAGTCTATCAGATCGGTAAGCTTGTCCATAAACTGCTTCGCCTCGGGGCAGCCCATCACGTAATCGGATACCTCCTTCTCCTCACCCGTAAGCGGCTTCAGCTCATCCACATAATAGGGATTCGGCAAAAACCTTACATCGAAGACCAGATCGGCATCCGTCGGTATCCCGTACTTGTAGCCAAACGATACGAAGGTGAGATAAAAATTGGTATAGCCCTCCTCATCGGCGTATATACGGTCGATCTCCTGCTTCAGATCCCGCACGAGAAGCGAGGTCGTGTCCAGTATCACGTCCGCCATGCCCCTGAGCATCGAGAGCATAGCCCTCTCCTCCTCGATGGCATCCTCCACGCGCTCACTTAAGCGCTCGTTTTGCCTCATAGCAAGCAGAGGATGTATCCTTCTGGTCTCCTTATACCGCTTGATAAGCATCTGCGTAGAAGCCTCCAGAAAAATGATCTCTATACCGTACCCCTGTTCCTTAAACTTTGACAGCGCCTCAAAGGTCTTTGTCAGGGTCTCGTTCTCACCCAGACCCGTTCCGAATTCAAGACCCCTTATATCAAGCCCTATGGCGATACGCTCCAGTGGCTCATTGGAATCATTCGTCAGCTGTAGAAACTTGGAAAGCAGGGCTGCCGGGAGATTGTCAACGCAGTAGAAGCCATCGTCCTCGAGGATCTTCATGACAGAGCTTTTGCCCGCTCCGCTCATACCGCTAACTATCACACAGCGCATCTCACACCTCCGAAATACCCGTTAAGCTTTGTCGAAATCCCCAACAAGCCTTACCTCCGGCACAAGCTCCACACCGAAACGGGTCTTTACTTCTTCCCTTACATACTCTATCAGTCTGTATATATCCATGGCGGCAGCAGCTCCGCGGTTTATGATAAAGCCGCAATGCTTCTCGCTCACCTGTGCATCTCCTATACTGTATCCCCTTAGTCCCGCATCCTGGATAAGCTTGCCTGCAAAGTATCCCTCGGGTCTTTTGAACGTGGATCCCGCAGAGGGGTAATCCAGCGGCTGCTTCTCCCTGCGCCGCTCGTTCAATTCCCTTATCCTTCCGCGTATCTCATCCGCGTCGCCCCTGTTAAAGCAAAATGTTCCGGACAACACCGTATATGCCGAATCCTGAAGGACCGAATGTCTGTACGACAGCTGTAGATCGTCAGCTTTGATATCCTTTATCTGACCGTCAGTATCCATCACGGTGACTGAGACGAGGGAATCCTTTATCTCTCCGTCGTAGGCTCCTGCATTCATCGTGATGGCGCCACCGACCGTTCCCGGTATGCCTGCCGCGAACTCAAAGCCCGCCAGAGACATATCGGCAAGTCTCTTTGCCATGGTCGTAAGTCTGAGCCCCGCATCCGCCGAGACTATCACACTGTCGGCATCCCCGGGCTCTGATACTGCACTGTCATCCACTGCATCAGCCACACCCATACCGGCAGGCTGATAAGTAAGCTCCGAAAGACTGTCGCCTATTTCTATGACAACACCGTCAAAGCCCGCGTCGGAAACCAGAAGATTGCTGCCGTTTCCTATGACCGTAAACGGAAGCTCACGCTCCCTCGCAAATCCGAGCGCTGCCCCGACATCCTCCCTGCTTTCGGGTATCAGGTAGTATCTCGCCGGGCCGCCTACCCTGAACGTGGTATGGCGGCTCATGGGCTCTTGTTCAAGCTTTATCATAATACAAGCCTCGCTGCTCCGTATATCCCGGCATCATTGCCGAGCTCTGCCAATCTGAACTCCTTGTTCTGCAGGGCAAACATCACATTGTCGTTGTAATAGCGTTTGGTCACATCGAGTATTATCTCTCCGGCTCTCGATACCCCTCCGCCTATGACAAATGCCTCGGGATCGGTCACCTGCGCAACGTTCGCAAGCCCCAGTCCCAGCATCCTTCCGAATTCCTCGACGACCTCGAGGCAGTAGGTGTCACCCTCCTTCGCTCCGTCAAAGACCTTCTTTGCTGATATGTTAGCAACTCCCGCCAGACAGCTGTCCTCGAGCCTTGCCGCACCGGGGTGCAGATGCTTCGTAGCCAGGCGAACTATACCGGTAGCCGATGCATACTGCTCGAGACAACCCCTGCCCCCGCAGTTGCAGCTTTCAGTCTCATCGGTACGCACCTTCATGTGACCTATCTCTCCGCCGGCGCCCATCGCTCCGGTAAGTATCTTGCCGCGAACTATGATGCCTCCTCCGACTCCGGTACCGAGGGTGACCATAACGATGGAGTCAAAGCCTCTTCCGCCGCCCTTCCACATCTCACCGAGTGCAGCGATATTGGCATCATTAGCGATCTTTACATTTCCCACTCCGGTTAGTGTCGCAAGCTCATCCTTGGCAGAGAACACGCCCCAGCCTAAGTTGGCGCACTTCAATACAACTCCGTCATCCGTCACGGGTCCCGGCACTCCCATGCCTATGCCGAGAATGTGTCCTCCCTTTTCATCCCTCTTTTTCTCTATGCTCTCGGCGATATCCGGGAGAATGTTTTTCCCGTTATCGGATGTATCCGTCTTGATCTCCCACTTCTCGACCAGCTCTCCGGTATCGGAGAAAAGTCCCATCTTTACGGTCGTTCCGCCTAAGTCAACTCCTATGTAGTAGTTTGCCATGTCTTATATATACCCTCCGTTTCTGTATAATGATGATCCGTATCCTTAAATTACATTCCGGTCTCGAAGCCTCCGGACATATTGTTGGTAAGTCTTCTGTACAATTCCGCGGCGGCATTGTAGCCCATCTTCTTCTGACGGTTGTTCATAGCTGCAACTTCAAGGATAACAGCGAGGTTTCTGCCCGGTTTGATAGGGATGGTAAGGCTTGGCACCTTTACGCCGAGAATAGCGGTATACTCATTATCAACGCCCATTCTGTCGTATATCTTTGTGCTGTCCCAAGGCTCAAGCTCAACTATAAGGTCGATCTTCTCGTTCACCTTGATAGCACCCATACCGAACAGTCTTCTGGTATTGATTATTCCGATACCTCTGAGTTCAAGGAAGTGACGGATATTATCAGGTGAAGAACCTACCAGCGTTTTGCTTGAAGTCTTTCTGATCTCGACCGCATCGTCGGCAACAAGTCTGTGTCCACGCTTTACCAGCTCGATAGCTGTTTCGCTCTTACCAACGCCGCTTTCACCGACAATAAGCAAGCCCTCGCCGTAAACTTCGATAAGCACTCCGTGACGGGTGATCCTCGGTGCAAGCTCAACGTTCAGGTATCCTATCAGCGCAGCGATAAAAGCAGTTGTGCTGTCATTGGTCCGTGCGATAGGAACATCATATTTCTTAGCTATCTCCAGCATCTCCGGGTAAAGCTCGTGTCCCCTTGCAACAAGAAACAGCGGTATCTTTGTAGCAAAAAGCGCATCTATCCTCTGATATCTCGTGTGCTCATCGAGCGATGCAAGGTAAGCAAACTCCATATTTCCGCAGATCTGGACACGTTCTGCATTGAAATACTCATAAAAGCCCATAAGCTGCAAACCCGGTCTGTTGCAGTCATTCTCCGTAACGGTTATCGAGTCGATACACTCAGGTGCAAACACCATTTCGCAGTTGAGCTGATCGACGATATCCTTGACCTTAACGCTGAATATCTCTGCCATAGTTTTTCTTCCTTTCGTTTTTGGATTATATTAAAGTGATAATTCTTCATTATTTGTATGCGGCTCGTTTTTCCAGAAGTCCTTAACGGTTATCTGAACTGAATCAATAATATCAAACAGTCTTTCGCCGCCGCAGAATCCAAGTTGTTCTTCCTCGCCGAGTGTAACACCGAAGCCGAGTGCATCGCTGTAAAAGCCGTCAGACTGCACATTTACCTCGGGGTCTTTTTTATGCACCCACTGATACAATCCCCACACGGAATTGTTTTCAGCAAAGCTTTCACCGTCCATAGTGAGCTTTTGCACGTCAAGGCACACTATGAAATCAACACAGTTCAGAATTTCAAAAGACCTTTTTTGCACATTTCATTTGCGGCAACGAGAATACCCATTCTTCCGCTCGGGTAGGTTATACCGCCCTGAAGCCATGCAGCAAACGGTTCTCTTATAGGTGCATCGGCTGAAAGCTCGATAGAGGCGCCCATTGTGAAAGCTCCTGCTGCCATTATGACCTTGCTTTCGTATCCCGGCATATCCCACGCTTCGGGAGTTACAAAGCTGTCAACGGGCGAACCTTTCTGTATCCCCTGGCAGAAAGCCGTCAGGTTGTTTTCGTTCTCAAGCAGGATAGAAGCGATAATATCCGTTCTTGTCTCGCTGCTTTCGGGAAGTGTTTTATAGCCCAGCTTTTCAAAAAGCCTGCAAGCGAAAACCGAAGTTTTTACTGCATTTGCCACCGTCTGCGGTGAGATGAAAAACCCAAGCAGCATCTCCCTGTTCTGCGAAAGGGTGCAGCCGACCTCTTTTCCCATTCCCACGCAGGTGAGCCTGTCAGCGCACTTTTCAACAAGGTCTGCCCTGCCGCAGATATATCCGCCTGTGCTTGCTATACCGCCGCCGGGATTCTTGATAAGCGAGCCGATAATAAGGTCTGCGCCGACCGAGAGCGGCTCCTGTTTTTCGACGAACTCGCCGTAGCAGTTATCCACCAT
>DMLD01000211.1 GCA_003453515.1 Lachnospiraceae bacterium | reverse complement strand
AAAAAGACTGATATGGTGAATCACCGTAGCTTGTGGGACCAAGCGGAAGGATCTGCCAGTAGGTTTGCGACGCCCTTTTTAAAAAATCGACAAACTTGTAGGCCTCCTTTGAAAAGCATCCTATCCCGTACTTGCCGGGGAGAGAGAATATTGGCATAAGTATACCGGCGGTTCTCATGTTTACCTCCTGATTTTTGCTGTGTTCGAAAATTATTATGAATAATGTTTCGAAAAGTTTCGACTGCTACAAATAAATAATACATCCATTTGTCTGAAAAGTCAACACAAAAAAACAGGCGTTATTATTTTTTGTTAAGTTTAAACAAATAAGGATGATTATAAGGATAAAAATTATACATTTTTGATCAGGTATTCAAACACATTTCCCATGTTAGCCATGTTCACTGAAATTAGGATCATCAATACACAAAAAACAAGATGCACCTTCCATTTGCCGACAACAAGTCCGATGAAGTCTCTTACCTGTGCATTGGGCCAGAAGTACCACTTTGTCTTGCTCCCGATACCGGATACGTTCAGTCCCTGGGCGGTTGCGAGCATACCGCTTCTGAATACGTGATAATTGGTGGTGGATATAACGACCTTGTACGGCTTCTTGCCGGCGTCCATTATTTTTTTGGAAAAGCTTATGTTTTCATAGGTGTTTTTTGAGTTGGTCTCGGGCAGTATTATATCATCCGGTAAGCCTATGGACAGCAGGTAATTTTTAATGGCTTCTCCCTCCGGCATTATCTCATCCGTACCCTTGCCTCCGGACGGAATTATAATTGCTTTTTTCCCTGTTGTTTCAAGCTGTTTTTTATAGAATGCTGCAGCACGGTCTGCTCTTCCTTTTAGAAGCGGATAAAGTGTTCCGTCCTTTCTGATCCCGCAGCCGAGTATGATTATATAATCCTGATCGTAGGATATCTTGTGCCTGGCTGCCGCGAACAGACAGAATTCCGACGATATGAATATACATATAAAGTAGACAAATATCGAGCTTGTGATAGATCTGAAAACCATGATCATAACATCTTTGGGATCGGGAGAGAGATATACAGGATCGATCATGACGGACAGGATTATAACTACGCTTCCGATCAGCATCAGAGCACTGATCAGGATGCCCAATGTATTGGAAAATTTGAAGCCCTCATGACGGATGAGCTGTATGTTACTTGTTGTCATACATATACCGAATATAATGATAAATGGTATCATGCCTAAAACTATCAGTGAATTTACAAATATGGCAATTATCCAAATAACTCTTGCGTTGAGGTCGGTGTTGTATATCACACCTGCAATTGTCCCGACAAGGTACATAAGTGTCAATAAAAAGAAGTATATGGAAAGTCCGAGGCACAGTAGCCTGTCATAGGAATAGTAGGACGCCTTGCCAAACAAAAGGAAGCCTCTGAACATAAGTACGGTGATGAAACCAAGGAACAGCGCTATGATCCCGGTCACGATCTGGTAACCGTTAAAGTTCATATCCGGGCCGAATATAAGTCCTGTCTTTGTTGCGTACAGACTCGTATAGTAGGCAAAGTATTTGTTCGGATCGTTGGATGATGTGCATGTGATCTTGACCTGCACATCTCCATAGGATCTGTGAGAGAGCGTGACCATACACATGGCACCGTTTATCTCGTTTTCAATGACATCGACCTTTCCTTCACCGGTAAGCTCGATATCCATATCCGTATATGACTCATCAGTTAAGTGAAAATATACTTTGTATTTATCAGCCGTCAAAAACATAACGACCATGGTTATCACGATCATGAGTGCAAATGCAATGATCAGCCATCTGATGGATTTCTTGGGAGTCTTCACTGTGGGGCACCTCTTTGTAATGATATATTACCATTCTATTACAGAATTGCGATAAATGCACGAAAAATTTATCATTACACAACGGGGTGTTCTTGACTAAAGCCCGTCAGTATGATAATATTGTCACATTGATCAGCAACGCATCGATGAAAGGAGTCATATATGTATAAGATGAGAAAAGTGTCGGCAGTGATGGTCATTTTTGCTATGGCAGCTACGAGCCTGTACGCTGGGGATGTATCGGGAACAGAGGCTGTGGCAGCGGGTACGGTCAAGCTTTCAAAGACCAAATTGAACCTAAAGGTCGGCAAGACTTCTGTTTTGAAGCTTAAAAATATAAGTAAGAAAAATGCAAAGAAAGCGAAGTGGACATCCTCGAAAAAGAAGGTCGCCTCCGTTTCATTCAATAAACAGTCCCTGAAGGCAACGGTAAAGGCAAAGGCTCCCGGCACGGCAAAGATCAGAGCGAAGGTCGGGAAGAAAAAGTATACCTGTACCGTAAAGGTGACCCGTAAAAATCAGGAGCTTATGATGCTCAAAAACACATATGTCACATATGTTGGCGGTGCGGTAGGAGTGCGTCCCGCTGTTGTCGGAACGGACGAGCTCGACACATCCGCACTTACTTATACATCTTCAAATAAAAAGGTAGCCAAGGTCATCGGAAAAACCGGAGTAGTGAAGGGAGTATCAGAGGGTACGGCAAAGATCACCATAAAGACTTCAAATAATAAGAAGCTCACTGCGACCGTTAAGGTTTATAAAGATCGTACAAACATCGATGAAAAGGACAGTCTGTACGAGGCTGAGCGTACAAAAAGACTGAAGGAATTGAAGGAGCTCGGAATAGATATAGATCCGTCAAAGGAAGCGTACAGCGGATACGAACAGGTGACAGATGAGGTTGATGATAACGTTGATGCGATCGTGGATGAATACAGGAAGCAAAGCAGCTCTGCGTTTGCAGACAACACACCGGAGGATGTGCTGTATTCGATCATATCTGTTTACGATGAAAACGAGGAGACAAAGGCAGCAAAGATCCGTGCCGGTATAGCCGGGGCGCTGAAGGAGCTGGATGAAGCAAATAACGTGATAAAGCTTATCGAGGCAAGCAATAATCTTTTGGCTGATGGAGAGAGAGGCCTGTTTGGTATAGATATCATGGTCTTGAGGACTGAGGGCAAGGGCAACGAGATCACATACGCTGTCATACCATCTGTTCCCGCGTTTCAAAGGCTTTCATCCCGCTCGGAGTTTGACAATACATCCTCCGAGAAGTACAAGGCGTTGGAAGCGGTCGTATATGAGGTCCTCAAGATAAGCGGAGAGTCTGATGAGGAGATCAAAAAGAATGCTCCGATAGTCATGAAGGGTCTTCGTTTGATGACACCCGAGAAGTCGCAGACAGATATTCTTAAGGAGGCGAATTCGGAGAAGGAATTCAATAAGCTTATGGCAAAGTACGGATATAATTCCGCTGTGCCGTATGTGAGAGATCTCAATACCAGCTTTACGTGGCTTCGGCCTGCGACGGCATTGACAAGGCTTGGAATAAAGCCCAATACCTTTGTATATATTCCGTTATCAGCTTATTTTATGAACATAGAGGAGCTGCTTGAAACTCAGGATGTCGAGATGATCCGTCAGATCATAAAATTTAACTATGCTTACGGCTATGCATTTAAGACACTGTCCGGATATAAGGCGGCAGTCAGGTACAATGAGCTGATGTCAGATGCGGTCAACAAAAAGACCGATGCCGAGATCGAAGCGGACTACGAGAACAGAGCTATCGACGAAATGAGATCAACCTTTGCATGGGATCTTACGGATGTATACTCCGAAAAATATCTGACCAAGGAGGTACATGATGATATCGAGGAGTATGTAAAAAATGTGGTCGAGGGCTACAAAAGCGCGATCGCAAATTGCCCATGGATGTCAGAGAGCACCAGGGAGGGAGCTCTCGATAAGATCAATAATATGAATTTTGAGTTGTTTAAGCCGGACGATATGTCCGAATATGTGACCGGAGTCGACTTAAAGAGTGCATCGGAGGGCGGAGATATTTATTCCAATGTCAACAGTGCGAAGGGAGATATCCTTAGAGCAAATGTCAAAAAATACGGAGTAATTGAGACCGCAAAGGAAGCAGGATGGGGATATGTAAAATACGATGATCTCTCACCTATGGATGCAAATGCGTTTTACTTGGCGCCGTCAAACAGCTTCAAAATATTGGCGGGGATAATATCGGATGAATCATATCACAAGAATGATGATGTGTACAATTACGGAAGGATCGGGTTTGCCATCGGACATGAGATAGGACATGCGTTTGACAACAAAGGAAGCAGGTACAACAAGGACGGTGAGCTCAAGAAGTGGATCAGCAGTGAGGACGAGGAGAAGTACAAGGCGATCACCGACAAGATAATCAAGCTTGCGGAGAACTATTCGGTTTACTACGATAAGGCAAAGGAGATCATTTATTATCAGGATGGGAATAAGACTCTTGATGAGAACATGGCAGATATAAGCGGCGTTGAGATCGTCAAAAATGTTGTAAAGGAAAAATACGGAGCTGAAGCGCTGAAGGAGTACTTCAGACAGCAGACAAGGTTTTGGATGGATGACAGGTATACCCTCGAGCAGTACAGTGAGGATGAGCATGGAGCACCCGGATTGCGAGGAGACCTTCCTGTGCAGATGATGGACGAATTCTATGATGTGTTCGGTATAAAGAACGGGGATGCCGAGTACATCGCGCCCAAAAACCGTACTCGTATATGGTCTTGACATGAAAGAAAGTTTATTATATAATTTTGTTTCAGTGTTTTGAGACATAAGTATAAGTAGAAAGGCTTTCGGATCATAGCATAGGATCACGAAGGTATGGGTGATGGCATGAAATATCATATAGCGGTGATCCCGGGAGACGGGATAGGTCCGGAGATCATAACTGAGGCAAGAAAGGTTCTTGACCGCATCGGAGAGGTCTATGGACATGAGTTTGAATACGAGGAACTCTATATGGGCGGCTGCTCGATAGATAAATTCGGCGACCCTCTCACTGATGAAACACTGGAGAGAGCCAAGGCTGCCGATGCAGTGCTTCTCGGTGCAGTAGGCGGAAGAGTCGGTGTCGACAGCTGGTATGAGCTTCCGCCGGAAAAAAGACCCGAAGCGGGACTTCTCAAGATCAGAAAGGGACTGGGACTTTTCTGCAATCTGAGACCCGCGATCCTTTTTGAAGAGCTCGAGGGCGCCTGCCCGCTTAAGAGTGAGAGATCCAAGGGAGGCTTTGACTACGTGATCGTAAGGGAGCTGACCGGCGGTCTTTACTTCGGAGACAGGTATACAAAGGAGGTCGACGGTGAAATGAGAGCCGCCGATACCTGTATTTACACCGAGAGCGAGATACGGCGCATAGCCGTGAAGGCATTTGAGATAGCGAAGGTCAGAAGCAAAAAGGTCGTAAGTGTTGATAAGGCAAATGTGCTTGATACATCAAGGCTTTGGAGAAAGACGGTAGCCGATGTCGGAAGGGATTATCCCGATGTCGAGCTTTCCGATATGCTGGTGGATGCCGCTGCGATGGAGATGGTATCGGATCCGAAGCAGTTCGACGTGGTAGTGACGGAGAACATGTTTGGAGATATTCTCTCGGACGAGGCATCTATGACGACGGGGTCCCTTGGGATGCTTCCGTCAGCGTCTCTGGCTGAAGGGAAATTCGGTCTGTATGAGCCAAGCCACGGATCGGCTCCGGATATAGCCGGACTTAACAAGGCAAATCCCATAGCCACGATACTTTCGGTCGCTATGATGCTGAGGTATTCCTTTGATCTTTACAAGGAGGCTGACGCCATCGAGACAGCAGTGAAAAGTGTGCTGGCTGACGGACTCAGGACCGGAGATATCATGAGTGATGGTATGAAGGAGCTTGGATGCAGTGAAATGGGTGATGCGATAGCAGACAGGATCTGCAATTAACGGAGGGTGAATGGTATGAACAGTGACAGTGTGAAAAAAGGAATGGCGACTGCACCGCAGAGATCGCTTTTTAACGCTCTCGGTATGACTAAGGAGGAGCTTGAAAGACCGTTGGTCGGGATCGTAAGCTCGTATAACGAGATCGTGCCGGGACACATGAATATCGACAAGATAGTTGAGGCAGTGAAGCTCGGCGTTGCCATGGCAGGCGGTACGCCTATAGTGTTCCCTGCGATAGCAGTGTGTGACGGTATCGCCATGGGACATGTGGGGATGAAGTATTCACTTGTAACGAGGGATCTGATCGCCGACTCTACGGAGTGTATGGCAAGAGCTCACGCATTTGACGCACTTGTGATGGTGCCAAACTGTGATAAAAATGTTCCGGGACTTCTCATGGCAGCTGCAAGGGTAAACGTACCTACGGTTTTTGTCAGCGGGGGACCAATGCTTGCCGGACATGTCCAGGGCAAGAGAACATCGCTTTCATCCATGTTCGAGGCAGTCGGAGCTCACGCTGCCGGCAAGATGAGTGAGGAGCAGGTAGATGATTTCGTACAGCACGCGTGCCCGACATGCGGCTCGTGCTCGGGAATGTACACCGCAAACTCGATGAACTGCCTGACAGAGGCGATTGGTATGGGACTTAGGGGCAACGGCACGATACCTGCCGTATACTCAGACAGGATCAAGCTTGCAAAGCACGCCGGTATGGCTGTTATGGAGATGTATAAGAAAAATATCCGCCCGAGAGATATCATGACCGAGAAGGCATTTTTAAATGCGATGACCGTTGATATGGCTCTTGGCTGCTCTACAAACACTATGCTGCACCTTCCTGCGATAGCGCATGAGGCGGGTGTGGACTTAAATCTTGACATAGCCAATGAGATCTCCGCAAAGACTCCGAATCTGTGTCATCTGGCACCGGCGGGGCATACATATATGGAACAGCTCAATGAAGCGGGCGGTGTATATGCCGTAATGAATGAGCTTGACAAGAAGGGACTTCTGTATACGGATATCATCACCGTAACAGGCAAGACAGTTAAGGAGAATATAGAAAACGTAAGAAATCTTGATTCCGAGATCATACGTCCGATCGATGATCCGTATTCGGAGACCGGAGGTATAGCAGTTCTCAAGGGAAATATAGCTCCGGACGGAGGCGTTGTAAAACGTTCGGCGGTCGTTCCCGAGATGATGGTACACGAGGGACCGGCGAGAGTATTTGACTGCGAAGAGGATGCCATAGCAGCGATAAAGGGCGGTGACATAGTTGAAGGAGATGTAGTGGTCATCCGCTATGAGGGCCCAAAGGGTGGTCCGGGCATGAGAGAAATGCTCAATCCTACCTCTGCAATTGCCGGAATGGGGCTTGGCTCCAGCGTTGCGCTTATCACTGACGGAAGATTCTCCGGAGCGTCCAGAGGCGCTTCGATAGGACATATCTCACCGGAGGCGGCTGTAGGCGGACCTATTGCTCTCATCGAGGAGGGAGATATTATCTCGATCGATATACCTGCCAATACCTTGAATGTAAAGGTTTCCGACGAGGAGCTTGAAAACCGTCGCAAGGCGTGGACACCGAGAGAGCCGAGAGTCAAGGATGGTTATCTGCTAAGATATGCCAATTCGGTCACATCCGGCAGCAACGGTGCCATACTTAAGTGATGGCA
>DMLD01000018.1 GCA_003453515.1 Lachnospiraceae bacterium | reverse complement strand
TTTTATTCAGTTGAAGGTGCAACGAATTGAGGATCCGCATGCGAGATCCGAGACCGTTGCCGCAAAGCGGGATTCGAGACCGTTGCCGCTTTTTTTTGTCTCTGTGACACTTATGTGACATTAGCTGTGTTATGCTATGCATGGAAGCTGCCACTCGGGAGTATCAAAGCGTATTGCACGGGAGTGCGTAAGGGGTTACCCTATAAGGTGAGGTGTGGTTGGTTTTCATTGCATAGTGGGAGGCGTCACTCATTTATGAGAGGTGTCTCCCATCTGTTTTAATCGCAGAGCCGCCGATAGGAATATGTCAGCCAAGGCTGACCGGCGGCTCGCGGGCGAGTAGGGTGCGATCATATCTTCCCTACTCGATTTAAGGAAGTATTGATTCATTTCAACATGAACAGTAACTATGGCTTGCAGTAAAAAAAAATCTGTGTTATAATATCGACTATGAAAGCGATACTTATACCGATTATAGCACTACTGCTTTCATTTGGTCTGTCTATGATCATAACCAGACTTATAACCATGAAACGCAGAAGAGAAGGAAGACTAACCAGGCGGAGACGGCTGGTTACTTTTGGTGTTTGTCTTTTTCTGATCTACAATATAGGAGCAGTTGTCTACTTTGGAATCTATTCACATGCAACGGAGAGAGCCGGTGATTATCTCAAAGGCTCCGGAACCGTGAGAGTGGAGCAGATCGATGAAGGATACAGATTCGACGGACCTGGGAGCGATGATGCATTGGTGTTTTATCCCGGAGCAAAGATCGAGGAAACGGCATATGCAGAGCTCATGGTAGATATGGCAGAGAAGGGACTTGATTGCTTTTTGATAAAAATGCCGCTAAAGATGGCATTTTTTGGAAAAATGAAGGCTGATGATGTTATAGATAAGTACAGCTATAAGAATTGGTATGTTGGCGGACACTCCTTGGGTGGAGCCATGGCAGGCGTGTATGCGTCGAGAGCGGGAGAAAAGCTCAAAGGGATTGTGATGCTTGCGGCATATACTGATGATAAGCTGCCTGACGA
The DNA here is from genome assembly GCA_003453515.1 of Lachnospiraceae bacterium. Classification (GTDB taxonomy): domain Bacteria; phylum Bacillota; class Clostridia; order Lachnospirales; family Lachnospiraceae; genus Eubacterium_F. The sequence continues at coordinate 2,448 of DMLD01000018.1, read as the reverse complement.
TCTTAAGATGATCACATTTACGGCGACCGAGGATGGTGTTTTGAATTGGGACGCCTATGAGGAGGCAAAGAAAAACTGGCCAAACAATGTGACAGAGGTATCAATAGATGGAGGAAACCACGCCGGGTTTGGAGACTACGGTGAGCAGTCGGGAGACAATACAGCGACCATTTCTCCTGAAGAACAGATGCAGAGAGTAGCGGATGACACGATAGCATTTGTGAGGGTGAATGAAAAATATAAAATTTAGTGGATTTTTTTAAAGTAATGTGGTAGAATAGGCATAGTGTGTTTTATATTGCCCGTGCGGATAAGGGCATATGAAGAAAGGAGTTTAGGTTATGGCAGTGAGTGATCATGCAATATTGTCGCAGGCAGAGATCGACAACCTGATCGCACAGTTGGCTAAGGCGACTGAGAAGAGCTACAACGAGGGATTTCAGGCTGCAAATGAGGTTATTGCAAAAAGCGAGGAAAACGTTGATTATTCAACAGGATACAATCAGGGACTCAAGATCGGCTACGAGCGAGGTGTCTCTGATGCTTGGGATATCATCAAGAAACTTCTTGCAAGGGGTAACGAAGAACTCGATATCCTTCTGCAGAAAAGCAGCATAGATATTTCAATGAAATGATAGAATATAAGTATCGGAGGAACTAAAAATGGCTGAGGCAAAGAAGCATCTTCTGACCAAAGGCGGTCTCGAGGATCTTGAGAACGAGTTAAACGAGCTGGCGGTCAACAAACGAAAGGAGATCGCCAAGAAGATCGGAGAGGCAAGAGAACTTGGAGACCTTTCGGAGAACGCAGAGTACGATGCTGCGATGGATGAGCAGCGTGACATAGAGGCGAGGATCAAGCAGATAGAGAAGATCCTCGGAAACTATGAATTGATCGAGGACGAGGGAGACGGCTCGGTAATCACGATCGGCTGCAAGGTCAAGATAAGAGATATGGAGCTCAAGGAGGACGTGGAGTACAAGATAGTAGGTTCCACAGAGGCAAACATCCTTGATAACAAGATATCAAATGAGTCGCCGGTCGGTGTGGCGCTTATCGGCGCCAAGGAGGGTGAGACCGTCAAGGTGGAGACTCCTGCCGGATTGATCAAATATAAGGTTTTGTCGTTCAGTAAATAAAAATGAGTGCGAGATCAGTGTTTGTTTAACCGGTCTCGCGCTATTTTTCATAAAAATAATATGATGTGAGGGTAGAAAAATGGCTGAGGAAAATATCAACCAGCTCCAGCAGGTGATGAGGGACAAGCTGTCTGCACTTCAGGAAGCGGGCAGGGATCCGTTTTTGATCACAAAGTGCGACGTGACACACCATGCAAAGGATGTACTGGATAACTACGATGAGTTGGAGGGCAAGGAGGTAACCATCGCGGGGCGCATGATGACGAAGCGCGTGATGGGTAAGGCTTCATTTTGCAAGCTCCGTGACATAACGGGGGATCTGCAGGCGTATGTGGCGAGAGACAATGTAGGCGAAGAGGATTACAAGATCTTTAAAAAGGCTGACATCGGCGACATATATGCCATCACGGGTGAGGTGTTCAAGACAAAGACCGGTGAGATAAGCGTGCACGCTGCGAAGATCGTTCTTTTGTCAAAGACACTCCAGGTGATGCCTGAGAAGTTCCACGGACTCACGGATACCGATATGCGTTATCGCCAGAGATATCTGGATCTGATAATGAACGAAGAGGTGAAGGATACATTTATCAAGAGATCCCAGATCCTGCATGCCATCAGGGAATATCTGGACGGTCAGGGCTTTATGGAGGTCGAGACGCCGATGATCGTGGAGAACGCGGGAGGTGCGGCTGCGCGTCCATTCACGACACACTACAACGCGCTGAATGAGGACAGAAATCTGCGTATTTCTCTGGAGCTGTATCTGAAGAGACTGATCGTGGGCGGACTTGAGAAGGTGTATGAGATAGGTCGTGTGTTCAGAAATGAGGGCACGGACGGGCGTCACAATCCGGAGTTCACGCTGATGGAGCTTTATCAGGCTTATACAGACTACTATGGAATGATGGATCTTACCGAGAACATGTTTAAGTTTGTGGCTGAGAAGGTATGCGGAAAGACGCTTGTGCCGTATCAGGATGTAGAGATAGATCTCGGTAAGCCGTTTGAGCGCATCACCATGATCGATGCAATAAAGAAGTATGCTAACATCGACTTCAACGAGGTCAAGGATGATGCGGCGGCAAAGGCTCTTGCCAAGGAGCATCATATCGAGTACGAGGAGCGCCACAAGAGAGGTGACATCATCTCGCTTTTCTTCGAGGAATATGTGGAGGAGCACCTGATCCAGCCGACATTTGTCATGGATCATCCGATCGAGATATCGCCGCTTACCAAGAAAAAGCCGGACGATCCGTCGCTTGTGGAGCGTTTTGAGCTGTTCATCTACGGTCGTGAGATGTGCAACGC
>DMLD01000145.1:3097-4969 GCA_003453515.1 Lachnospiraceae bacterium | reverse complement strand
CTTTTCGGTGACAGGGGCTTCATGTCAATACTATATTTCCGCTATTGTATTATTCTCTTTTCTCTGATATAATGTCTAAAGCGGAAAAACGTTTATAACGGAGGTCAGATATGAGATTCGTAAAAATGCATGGAACGGGGAATGACTATATTTATATAAATCTTGTGCCGGGATATGACGACAGCGTCCGCGCTTCCTTTGATGAGTCAGGCAACCTTACTCACATCGAGGATAAGCTTGTTGCCGATGTGGTGACACGCTTAAGCGACAGACACTTTGGCATAGGCTCCGACGGACTGATCGCAGTGGCTCCGACGGATAACGCCGATGTACGTATGATCATGTATAACGCTGATGGCTCAGAGGGTTCGATGTGCGGCAACGGTATACGCTGTGTTGCAAAGTTCGCATATGAGCGCGGACTCCTTGACGGCAGCACCGGGGATCCGTATCCGAAGTCGATCGAAATAGAGACAAAGAGCGGTATCAAAAAGCTCACCCTTACGATAGAGGACGATATCTGTACCTATGTCGAGGTCAACATGGGACATGCCATACTCACTCCGGAGGAGATACCGTTTCGAACCGAGGTGCTTGAATACGTTAGCGATAGCGTAAAGATCGCCACCGTATTGCCGGAAAAAAAATATATGGAGGATGAGATAGACAACATACCTGACGGCGCGATCGTGAGCAGGATCCTTAAGGTAGACGGCAAAAACTATCCCGTAACCTGTGTCTCTATGGGCAATCCTCACTGCGTGGTATTTACGGATAATATATACCGCATTGATATCGAAGAGCTGGGTCCGCAGTTTGAGCATCATCCCGCTTTTCCGGAGCAGGTAAACACCGAATTTGTCGAGGTGCTCGACGACCACACACTGAGTATGCGTGTCTGGGAGCGCGGTTCCGGTGAGACAATGTCATGCGGCACCGGTACCTGCGCCGCTACGGTAGCTGCAGTCCTGAACGGCTATGTAAAGCGCGGCATGGAGACCGAGGTTCGCATACGCGGAGGAAAGCTCTATGATACATACCTTCCAAACGGAGAAGTCCTGATGAAGGGTCCCGCCACTACCGTCTTCGAGGGTGAGGTAGAGCTGTAAGCCCCGATCACCCCCAACTGCAACAGTTATTATCATTTTACTATCTTTCGAAAATGTTTCTTTCCCTTTTTGATGACTATGCCTTCATCGGGTATATCATTGGGATCCACCAAATACTTGGGATCGGTGATCTTTTCACCGTCTATACTTATCGCACCGTCGTTTACTATCGCCCGTCGTGCATCCCCGTTACTTGAAGTGAGCCCGCACGCGGTAAGGAGATTCAGAAGTCCGATCTGACCGTCTTCGCCTATGATATCATCGCTTATAGTATAAGTCGGCATGTCGGCAGGCGCCCCGCCGCCGGCAAAGAGTGACTTGGCTGACTCCTTCGCTTTATCCGCCTCGTCCTCGCCATGGATCATCTTTGTCAGCTCGTAAGCAAGTATCTCCTTCGCTTTGTTTAGCTCTGAGCCTTCCCAGCTCTCCATCGGCTCGATCTCTTCCAGCGGTAAAAATGTCAGCATCTTCAGGCACTTGATCACATCCGCATCATCTACATTTCTCCAGTACTGGAAAAACTCGAACGGCGTTGTTTTGTTGGCATCGAGCCACACCGCCCCCTTGGCTGTCTTGCCCATCTTCTTGCCCTCTGAGTTGAGCAAAAGGTTTATGGTCATCGCAGAGGCGTTTTTCCCGAGCTTACGTCGAATAAGCTCAGTACCGGCAAGCATGTTCGACCACTGATCGTCACCGCCGAACTCTAAGTTGCAGCCGTAATCCAGGTACAGTCTGTAAAAATCATAAGCCTGCATGATCATGT
>DMLD01000145.1:0-3010 GCA_003453515.1 Lachnospiraceae bacterium | reverse complement strand
CATGCGCTGCTTGTAGCACTCGGCGGCAAGCATCCTGTTGACCGTAAAGTGTGTACCGACATCACGCAGCAGCTCTATATAGTTGAGATCAAGAAGCCAGTCAGCATTGTTCACCATCAGTGCCTTGCCCTCGGAAAAATCAATAAACTTGCTCATCTGCTCCTTAAAGCAATTGCAGTTGTGCTCGATATCCTCTTTGGTAAGCATCTGCCTGAGATCCGACCTCCCCGACGGATCACCTATCATACCTGTACCTCCGCCGATCAGTGCGATAGGCTTGTTCCCTGCCATCTGAAGACGCTTCATCAGGCACAGTGCCATGAAGTGACCCACATGAAGCGAGTCCGCCGTCGGATCAAATCCGATATAAAAGGTTGCCTTTCCGTTGTTTATAAGCTCCTTGATCTCGTCCTCATCAGTTACCTGCGCTATCAGTCCTCGCGCAACAAGTTCGTCATAAATCGTCATTTTTCTTCTCCCGTCAATGTTTATGGTTTCATCATCTGTACAGATCCGTGACAAAGGCAAAGCTCTTGTCAAACCTTTCAAGCGCCGCCTTCTTCGCAGCCTCGGCTCTCTCCCTGTCATCGTATATGCCAAATACGGTAGGTCCCGATCCGCTCATGAGACTCCCGATTGCACCGTTCTCCGTTAAAAATGTCTTGATGTCGGCTATCTCCGGATGAAGCGGTATGGTCACGCTCTCCAGTATGTTGCCCATGTGTGAGCAAAGACTCTTAAGATCTCTTTTTTTCATGTCCTCTATCATCCTGTCGATATCCGGATGTACACTGTTGTCATCAAGAACCAGCCCGCCGTAGACCTCCCCGGTCGAGACATGAAGCTTTGGCTTGACCAAAAGTATGGTGCAGCCCGGCAACTTCGGTACGGTGGAGAGCTTCTCCCCTATGCCCTCGGCAAGTGCTGTTCCCTTCATGATGCAGTATGGGATATCGGCGCCGAGCCTGACCGCCCTCTTCATAAGCTGTGAATTGCTAAGCCCCAGCTCATACATCTGGTTGATCGCTATCATCGTCGATGCCGCATCGGTACTCCCACCGGCAAGTCCGGCTGCTACCGGGATCCTTTTTTCAAGGTTGATCGTGATTCCGCCAGGCAGGTTAAACTCCTTTATCAAAAGCTTTGCCGACTGTACTATGAGGTTGTTGTCATCGGTCGGCAAAAACTTAAGATTAGTTGTAAGTCTGACCCCGGGATCCTTTTTACGGGTCAGTGTAAGCCTGTCAAAAAGGCGGATGGTCTGCATGATCATCTTCACCTCATGGTACCCGTCATCTCTTACTCCCGTCACATCGAGACCTATATTGATCTTTGCAGGCGCGTTGATCCACATGGATTCCATACTCATCCCTCATTTCAAATATGTCTGATTATCCTGACCGCTACCGCCGTCTGCCCCATCCGGAGCGGCTCCTGCCTCCCCTTTTGCCACGGCTTAGGCTGTTGACCATCTGTTCATTCTTTTTGTTCTTGCGGTATCGCTTTGTACGGCTCCTGGTCTCCATCATCGACTTCCATACCGGCAAAAACAGTATCAGTCCGACCACGATCAGTATCACCACGACAACTATCGCGATCACTGCCAGCCACGGGAACGGAGCCTCCGTCGCCTTCTCAACCGCCTCGTCGAACCATTGCTTCATATTGATACTGTCCTTGAGCGTAGGCGTTCCCCTGTTCTTATAATAAATATCCGTACCGCCGACCTCAGTTCCCTGATATATATAGTGTATACGTCCGATGATCCTCTCACCGTTCTCATCAAAGGTATCTGTCGTATAGTACTCGACATTTTTCTCGGTATCGTCAAGAGAGGCGCCCTTGGGAAGGAGTATGCCCGCATTTTTCTCGACGTAGAGCGAGCTCGTCTCTGTGTTGAAAAATGGCGAGAACCGCGAAAACAGCCTCTCGGTATTGATATCGCTAACCGCCTTGTCAGCGATCTTGAACCGTTTGAAATTGTCAAAGCCAAAGTTCAAAAGCTTGATCGTGTCAGTGTACTGGTTGGGTTCCGTCCACGGCGAATCGGGCGCACGCATGATGACCGACAGCAATGTCATACCCTTTTTCTTGGCGTAGGTCACGAGCGTATAGCGGCACTGTGATGTATAACCGGTTTTCCCGCCGACACAGTACTTGTATTCATACTGCGGAAAGCTCAGCGGCAGCAGCATGCCGTGGTGGTTGTGGAGCGTATAGCCGGCACCCCTTTTGTTGGTCTTGGGAAGCTTGTACCACTTGGTTCCCGTGATCTTTGCAAAGGTTTCGTTGCGGTATGCCGCCCTCGATATGAGCGCCATATCGTGTGTGGTCGTGTAGTGGTTTTTCTCCCACAGACCGTTGGGGTTGTTGAAGTGGGTCCCGGTACAGCCAAGCTCCTTCGCCCTCTTGTTCATCATCTTTACAAATGCCTTGATGCTCCCCGCTACGTGCTCGGCAACTCCGTTGCAGACCTCGTTTGCCGACATGAGCATGATGGCGTAGAGTGAGTCCTCCATCGACAGCTTCTCTCCGGGGCGGATATCTATGTTGCTCGCTCCCTGCCCCTGTATGAGGTCGACCGCGTTCTGCGAGTACGTGACGGTCTCCTGCAGGGATGAGTTCTCAAGTGCGATAAGAGTCGTCATGACCTTTGTGATACTCGCGGGATACAGGCGCTTGTTGATATTTTTCTCATACAGCACCGTGCCTGACCTGACATCCATCACTATGCCGCCCACCGCGGAGATGCTCGGCTTCTTGGACTCGGCAAACTCGGTGAGCTTTCCGTACTCATCCATCTTGTCGGTCTCGGCAAGTGCGGTGTGAGTCCCCGGTATACCGGCTATGGTGCCCAGTATCAGCATACCTGCCATGACAAACCCTATCAGACGTGACTTATGCTTAAGTATCATGTTTTTTCCTTTCCGGTAAACACATGTGTGATGGAATGATATTATTCAACAATTGCGCTTCACCCCAATTGTTTTTTGATGGTTAGCTCATTCTT
>DMLD01000142.1 GCA_003453515.1 Lachnospiraceae bacterium | reverse complement strand
CGGCAGTTGCTTCGGTCGATGAGACTGCACAGAACTTGACGGAAGCCTGCTCACGTATAGAGGATGTGGACATGAGCGAGGAGATGACAGCCTACACCCAGTATCAGGTACTGGTACAGGCAGGAGTATCCATGCTCTCCCAGGCAAACAATCAGCCACAAACAATATTGCAGATGCTGCAGGGATGACATTGTTTTCTTAACGAATGCAAGTGAAGCGCAGCATGAGTTTAGAAAACAAGTCGTTCTTCCGAAGGAAGAACTTCAGGAGAGGTGCGAAGCACCGATATTTTCTTAACGAAGCGCAGCGAAGTGAAGAAAGGACCCATATATGGACAAGGAGACACTACAGGGATTTGCTACCCGTGTAACTCAAGCCAATCGCTCAGAGTTGGTTGTTGTTATCTATGAAGCGGCACTGGCCTCAATAGCGGAAGGGAAGTCTGCTCTACAGGCCGGTGCCATTACCGAGGCGAGACACGAGATAGACCGCGCCAAGGGAATGATCCAAGAGCTTATGTTCGCACTGGATATGCACTATGTGATCTCAACCTATCTGAGACAGCTATATATATTCGGCTACCGTGAGCTGTGCCAGGGCATAGCTTACAGGGATCCCGAGAGATTTGACCACACCACCCATATACTTGAAGGATTACTTCCCTCATTCAAGGAGGTGGCAAAGCAGGACACATCTGCGCCTCTTATGAAAAATGCTCAGACGATAGTTGCCGGGCTAACATACGGTCCGGGATCCGATCTGCGCGAGACTATAGGCGTGGGCGTGAGTCCGGGCAGAGGCTTTCAGGCATGATCGACGTTTCCTTTATCTGATCGATCTGATCAGCCCTGAACCATAGTCAATTATAGCATAAAAAATATCAATAATATGTTTTTGATATTTATCGTATTTTACACCGTGGTTTTTCGTCTGAATGGCACGATTTTGTGTTTGAATGATGATTGACAACGGTGTATTTTTTTGTTATTATATTTTTACGGATAAAGACGGAACAGAGATCGATATTTCTTTGGATCTCTTACATGGACAGGAGCATATATTATATGGATAACGAGTTTATATTTCTCGTTCTCCTGCCTGCCTCCCTCTTTGATCTTTACAAGTACCGGATACCGAACGAGCTTCTCGTTGCCGGTCTTTTCATCAGCCTTATCAGGCGTCTTGAGCTGCAGGGTCTGACCAGTGTGTGGCCCTGGCTCGCAGGGATGTTCGTCCCTTTATTCCTATATTTTTTATTATTTCGTTTGCGTTTTTTTGGTGCGTCTGACGGAAAGCTCCTTGCGGTAGTCGGCAGCTATGTCGGTTTATCGGATGTGTTTTTTGTACTCTTATTTTCGCTTGTCATCGGGGCATTTTTATCGATAATAAAACTGGTTATAAATGGCAGTCTGACGACGAGGATAATGAGACTTGGAAGCTATATATCGCGCACTGCTATCAGCAAAAATATAACGCCTTATTATGACATAAGTATAGATGGTGATGATGGTGTTATCCCGTTTGGTATAGCCATATCACTGGGCGCTATATTGGTCGGCTGCTGACGTATTATTCAGGTTGGATATGATCAGATACAGACGAGACTAAATGCTGATAATAAGCAAACGTATCGTATGGGAATGGAGGGAAGCTGATGAAGGACAAAACCTTGTATGTACATATAAGTGACGAGGAATATTTGAGAAGATTTATCAGGTATATGAATATGAGAAGGCATCCGGAGCTTGCCGTGGAGAGGATCACGGAGAGGGAGATGTTTTGGCAGAGAGTCAACGAGGATAACGGAAATGAGGACGATTATTATCTTACTGATAATATGATAAATATGCCTGATATATCCTTGGATGGGGCAGGGAGCAGGATCATGTATCTTTCGGATACGGATGATGAAAAAAACAGAGTCATCAGTGTCTGTCAGAGTGCAGATCTGATATACACAATGTGCCTGAAGATAATGAAGTTAAGTGAGAGCTCCCGCGGCAAGGCAAGGGGACCCGTTCCGGGGATCTACGGTGTGTGCGGGCACGGAGAGGCTTCAGATGTAGTGGCGGGCTCGCTCTCGCAGGAGCTCTCGGAATACGGGAATTGTTTGTATATAAGTCTTGCTGCATTTCCTCATTTTTATACTACATACAAAAAGGAGGAGCACTCACTTGGCGAGCTCATATTCAGGATCGGCTCAGGTGAATTTGTTGCATTGGTAAACAATGCGTTGACGGAATTCGGAAGGGCAAAAAGACTTCCCGGTGTTTCTCATTATAAAGATCTGTGGGATATGAGTGATGACGACAGAGCAGCCCTGTTAAAAAAGCTTAAAAATGAGTGCGATTTTGACTATATAGTAGTGGGCTTTAACGATGTCAGAGAGATGATGCCGCAGGTCGGAATTTGTCAGAAAATGTTTGTTGTTGTACCCCGTGACAGAAGGGAAGATATATGGGAGAGATGGTTGAGCTACGCCGGGATGGAGGGTGTGTCCGGTGAGGAGCTGACGAGCGTATATGTGCCGGATGAGTGGACGAAATGGGCAAGGCGGCTTGATGGATGCGCGCCCTCGCAGTGGCTTGAGGATGGAGAATTAAAGGGCTTTATAACAGGGCTTATAAGGGAGATATAACAGGTGAAAAACAGGATAAGAAAAAGAGTGATCGACAAGCTGCCGCCGGGTGAGGAGCTGAATGATTCGGAGCTTATAAAGCTCATAGAAGAGGAGATCGAGAGAGAGGGAAGTGTACAGTATCTGCGCCTTGATCAAAAGAGAAAGCTGCGGCACGAGGTGTTCAATTCCCTGAGGCGCATGGATGTTTTGCAGGATCTTTTGGATGATGAGGATGTGACGGAGATCATGGTAAACGGACATGAGCACATTTTTATAGAAAAGCAGGGAGCGATAAGTGAGACAGGATACAGCTTTGAGGGGAGGGAAAGGCTGGAGGATATCGCCCAGCAGATCGCTTCGGGCGGCAACAGGATAGTCAACGAATCCCATCCCATATTGGACGCAAGGCTGCCGGACGGATCCAGGGTAAATATAGTGCTTCCGCCGGTCGCAATAGAGGGACCCGTCATCACGATCAGGAAGTTTCCAAAGGAGGCAATGTCCATGGATGATCTGATAAGCATGGGTGCGATCACCGAGGAGGCAAGAGACTTTCTCAAAACCCTTGTGAGAGCGAGATATAACATATTTATATCGGGCGGAACGGGAGCCGGCAAGACGACATTTTTAAATATACTGTCGAACTTTATTCCCGGCGACGAGAGGGTGATAACCATAGAGGATTCCGCCGAGCTGCAGATAAGAAGCATTGCCAATCTCGTGCGACTCGAGGCAAGGCAGGCAAATGTGGAGGGCAAAAATGCCGTGTCGATCCGCGATCTTGTAAGGAGTGCTCTCCGTATGAGACCTGACCGGATCATAGTCGGGGAGATAAGGGATGCCGCGGCTATAGATATGCTCACAGCCTACAACACGGGGCATGATGGGTCGCTGTCCACGGGACACGCCAACTCGCCTGCGGATATGCTTAACCGCATGGAGACTCTCGTGCTGATGGGACTTGACATACCTTTAGCGGCAATCAGACAGCAGATAGCCTCGGGTATCGATATTTTGGTTCATCTTGGCAGGCTCAGGGACAGGTCGAGAAAGGTCTTGCAGATATGCGAGGTGTGCGGAGTTAGAGACGGTATGATAGAGATGAATCCGCTGTTTGTATTTGAGGAAAGCGGTGAGAAGCACGGCAGGGTCGTGGGTGAGTTGAAGAAGAAAAATGAGCTTATTTTTACGGAAAAATGTGAGCGTGCGGGGGTGAGTGTTTGAGGATAGATTATAGCAGATACAGATTCAGTAAAAAGGAAATAATAATGTATGCGCTGTTGGGGGCTGTGACGGGCTATGCGATAATGTATCTTTTTTACAACGCGGTAATCGTAAGTATCATTGGGGTTGTTGCGGGAGTGCCTGTGATGCTTGGCATCATGAGAAAAAGACTTGCCGGGAAGAGACAGGATGCGCTGATGGTCGAGTTTGGAGACCTGTTAGAATCCATGACAGGGGCGCTTGCAGCCGGGTACTCCATGGAAAATGCCGTGTCCGAGGCGTACAGGGATCTGAAGCTTTTGTACTCTGAGGAAAGGATAATACTTAAGGAGCTGGAGGATATGCGCGCGAGGATAGATGTCGGAGTCCCATTGGATGAGCTGTTCCATGATCTCGGAGTGAGAAGTAAGGTGTCGGATATAGTGACGTTTTCACAGGTCTATGTGACCGCGAGAAAAAGTGGTGGCAATCTGATAAAGGTCATGAAGCGTACCTCGTCCGCGATCGATGAGAAGGTGGAGATAGAAAGTGAGATCAAAACGCTCATAGCGGGCAAGAGACTGGAGTCGTTATGTATGATCGTTATACCGCTTATGATCATAGTGTATCTGAGAGTTTTCTCTCCGGGGTTTTTGGATCCGTTGTACGGCGGACTTATGGGGAGGCTGTTTATGAGCGGGGCGCTTATCGTGTATGCGCTGGCGGTGTGGTGGAGCTTTCGGCTTATGCAGATAGATGTGTGAGTCCTGTTTCCGACGCGTGGATAAGCCGGGTTCGAAAGGGAGCAATAGGAGGGGTTTAAATGAAGATAAATATTGGGAGATTGTTTTTAAAAAATAAGCTCATCAGGCGCGCTGTGATGAGGGAGTCCTCTCTCGAGCATATGCGGCTTATGGAGCCGAGGGCGAGACCTGAGGAGGTGCTTGCCGGTATATGGGAAAAGAGACTCGGGATCATATTTGTACTGCTTATTTTTGCAGTATTTATGTTCATATATTGCTATACCGATGAGCCTGATGAGTCTGTTATTACAGATGGAAGATATATTGAGCGTGATGCCGTGGACGATGCGGTGGAGCTTATGGTTTCCGGTGAAAGTGATGCGGGCAGCTGGGAGAAAAAGTTTGAGTTTGAAGTAGGGGAAAGAGAGTTCAACATAGAGGAGATCAATAAGATCGATATACATATCGACGAGTATATAAAGAGGAGCCTGCCCGGTGATAACAAGTCACTTTTACATGTGTCAAAGAGAGTGAATATGGTTTCTTCCGTGCCGGATACTGACGCTAAGCTTGACTGGTATTATGATGACGATCTGATCGGTGAGAACGGAAATATAAAAGTATCTCATGTACCGGATGGGGGAGCGGATACCGAGATCATGGTCGATGTGAAGTGGAAGAATTTTAAAAAGTCATATCACTATTCCTTACATATCGATCCTGCAAAGCCCGATCCCATACGTGACGCCGAAAAGGAAGCAAAAAAAGAGATAAAAAAAGCGATAAGCGATCAGGCTGATGCGGAGCGGATAGAGCTTCCCGACAGCTATGTATATGCTGAAGAACAAAAGGAGAAGGATTACATGCCGTTTATCCTTTCTCTGCTGGTCGTTGTCCTGCTTCCTCTTGTGTGGAGATCCGGCGGAAAGAAGCAGATCGATGAGCGGCGCGACCAGATGATCAGAGACCATCCGGGCTTTGTGAACAAGGTGATGCTTTTGCTGGGTGCCGGTCTGTCCCTAAAGCTTGCGATAGAGCGTATATCGGGAGAGTACGAGAGGGAGCTGTCCGAAGGCGGCAAAAAGCACTATGTGTACGAGGAGCTGTGTGTGACCATGCAGGAGATAAGGGATGGAGTGAGTGAGATGAAGGCT
>DMLD01000166.1:4739-6305 GCA_003453515.1 Lachnospiraceae bacterium | reverse complement strand
CTTTTTTTTATTTTTTTTAAAAAATCATTCTTCTATATTAAGAAGCTTCACAAAACCGGTTACGGAGAATATATCCATAACCTCTTCATTGACATTTTTGATGATAACACTGTCTCCTCGCTGCTTCACCTTTTTTTGCAGCGTAAGAAAGACCCTGAGCCCCGCAGATGACACATATTCAAGGTTTCCCAGATCCAGCACCAGACTGCTCGTTCTGTCAGCCGCATCATTGACACGGTTTTCAAATTCATCCACGTTTGTCCCGTCGATCTCGCCCGAGATGCAAAGCATTATCGTTCCGTCCTGACTAACCTCGTTTATTTCCATAACTGCCTCCTTCTATTTTATCTCCTTTGCAAACGTAAGTATATTCTGTCCGTCACTGTATTCATATGAGATCTCGTCGACCGTATTTCTCACGAGGAATATTCCGAGTCCGCCCACTCTCCTGTCCTCGAGCCCGGCTTCCAGATCAGGCTCCCCTTCCGAAAGCGGATCAAAGGGATGTCCCGAATCCATGAAGGACACAAACACCCTTATCGGCACCGGATCGCCCTCTATCCTGATGACTATCCTCGCACTCCCTGTATCCGGATGATATGCATAGCTTGTTATATTCAGAAAAATCTCCTCGACACACAACTTGATCTGTCTTATGAGCTTTCTGTCATCCGTCCTGCTCTTGATCTCATTCGTTATAAACTCAAACACGGTCTTTAGGTTGTCCCTGACCGCGTCTATCTCCAATTCTGCCACATATATCACCTCCTGCAAATTCATCGATCTCATGCTGCATTCTGGAAAGAAGGTTCACCGGCGTTGCCCCCTTATCATCGTTCAGCACACCGAAAAACGTCTCTTTTTATCCATACTTCCCTCCGATGCTGCTTTATATCGCTGCGTACCGGCTGTCCGGCACCGTTATCTGTTGGGCAGTCCGAGCTTCTCCTTTATCTCCTTTTTGTTCTCGTACATCCTCTTGTCAGCCTCGCTCAGCAGTGCGTCTATGTCATACTCGCCCTCACCGCAAACAAGGCCGCAGGCGACCGTGATGGGATCGGTCTCCGCCTTATTTATCTCGTCGAGAACACCCTCCCAGTAGCTTCTGATATCATCCGCCTCCTCGGGGGTTATATCGCTGCCGATGACCACAAACTCATCACCGCCGATACGGTAAGCCATCATGTCATCCTTCAGGATTCTTTTGAGGCTCTCAGCCGCCTTGACTATCAGCCTGTCTCCCGCCTCGTGCCCCTTTGTATCGTTTACAAGCTTCAGATTGTTGACGTCAAAGTTGAATATCGCTATCCTCTCGGGCTTACCGAACTCGTTGTCACGGTTGATGATATACTTATCCTTGTTGTACAGATCGGTAAGCTTGTCGTGCTCACTCTCATATATGATCTTCTCCCTGAGCAAGCCGTTCTCGATAAAAAGACGGATGACGTTGTACACCGATGCTTCCCTGAAGTACTCCTCATTGAAATTCATCCCTCTTCTTAAAAACAGCGCGTAGCGCTGCGTCCCGGTCTTCTCACTCAAAAAGCAGTAGCTTCCGTCGAACAG
>DMLD01000166.1:0-4684 GCA_003453515.1 Lachnospiraceae bacterium | reverse complement strand
TCAAAGCGCTTGGACGCGATCATTTTTCCAAACTCGTCGGAAAGTCTGACCTTGCGGCTTTGCAGTCTGTGGTGGAAGGTGCTTATCCTTCCGTTCTCGCCGTCATTAAGCTCCATGTACAGCGTCGCCTCGGTAGCCTCACACAGCTCGCACAGGTCGGGCAGGCAGGCATCGTAGCCGTGGTTGAGCTTGCCAAGTATTCTCTTTTGAAAATCACTTATATCGGAGATCTGTTTGGAATAATCACTGATATCCTGGAAAAGGGATGCGTAATCGCTCACATCCGTAAAAAGATGACACTGCAGCCTCTCACCGCCCTCGACAACGGTCGCGGTCTCGACACGATAATACTTGGAGCTCTCCATATCCGAAAGCTCCCAGCACCGCTCGTCATCCATGGGCGGTCTTCTTTTTTTGAAGGTTTTGAATGCATGCTCTGACAATATGATTCGCGGATCCGTATAGACGACCTCTCCCGATTCATCGTTTACTATGACGCCGCCGACACGCCGCTGCACAAAGGTTTTTATAGCCTGATCGATCATATATCCACCTCGCCTTTTATATTGGAATGTAGCCTCCCCCTATTTACCGGCAGCCTCAGAGAGGATACCATAAAACTCCGGATACTGCTTTTTCATGCGGATCGGCACACCTGCACTATCCAAAAAGCAGTGCTCCGAGGTCGCCCTGCACACCACCTCTCCGGCTTCGTTTGTCATGGTGTACTTCATCTTCAGCTTGACGCCCTTGAATTCCTCCACCTCTACATCTATCGTTATATCATCCGGAAATGTAGTCGTCTTTATATACTGTGCCGAGACCGAGAGCACGGGGGATACTACCCCCAGCTCCTCCAGTCTGTCATAGTCCCAGCCTACCTCGGCAAGATAGAAAACCCTCGCCTCCTCCATCCATCGGATGTAATTTGAGTGGTGGGTTATGCCCATCCTGTCAGTCTCATAATAGTTTACCTTGTGTTTATATATCATGACGGTTCCCTTACTGCTTTTGCTTTACCTTTGCGAGCATCTCCATGAACTTAGGCGGCTTGCCGTAGTGCAGAACTCCCGCACGATATATCCTTGCCGCTGCCACACCGCATGCCGCAACCGATACTATAAGTATAACGACGGATATCACTACCTCCCAGACCGGGATATCGCCCATGGCAATACGCGTAAACATCGCCATCGGCGAGGTAAACGGGAAGTACGACGCCACGATCATGAGCGTGCTGTTGACATTGCTTCCCATAGACATGACAACGATCAAAAATCCGGCTACAAACAGTATAGTGATAGGCGTCTGCAGCGTGTTGATATCCTCCACCTTGGTAGCCATCGATCCGATCGCTCCAAAGAGCATTGCGTACAGCAAAAAGCCCAGCAGGAAAAACAGCAGCATGTACAGCACCATCTCAAGCGGTATGTTGAATATCGAGTCTATGAGCATATTGTTGCCCCAGTCGTCCGCCGTTATCTGATACGATACAAACGCGGTACCGAATATCAGTATCAGCTGTCCCATACCGGCGGTACACGCCGCGAGTATCTTGCCAAACATAAGCGCCGTCGGCTTCGCACTTGTGATCAGCACCTCCATCGCACGCGAGCTCTTCTCGGATGCGACATTGGTCGAGACCATCTGTCCGTACAAAAGAATTATCATGTACAGAGCAAATATCATTATGTACGCGTAAAAATAGTTCTTCGACTGATCAGCCCCCAGGGCTACAGGTTCTCCGATGACCTCAAGCTTTACGAGATCATCTATCTCCGCATCGGCAGCACCGTTTTTCTTAAGGATCTCCCTGTAATTCAACTGCTTCATGGCTTCTTCCGAGGGAGCTCTTCTTTCGTCCATGATGCTCAGATTGTTCACATAATAGGTGTAGTTTGTCAGATCGTGTATGGCGAACGCGAACTCATACGTACCGTCAACGACCTTATCCTTAAGCTTTAGCTCATCGGTCTCAACGACGATATCGTAGCTCTCAAAATCCGGCTGTGATAAAAATGCGTTCTTGGCAAGCTCCGCATCTACGCCATCTCCCACACATATACCAAATGATGACTTGCTCTCAGATGCTCCACCGCCATCCGACGATCCTGAAAACGAATTCTTTATCCTCGGGAAAAACATAGCCAGCGCGATGATCAGGACCAAAAATATGGTCACGCCCACAAACGCTTTATTTTTAACGTGTCCCTTGAGCTCGTGTCTGTAAATAATCCCAAACTGTTTCATGCCACACTCACCTCCTCATTCCCGGTATACTCCACGAAGATGTCGTTGAGTGTGGGCTCATATACCTTGACCTCATCGATATCATATTTCGAGGTAAGCTCCTGCATGATCCTCTTCTTGTCGGCAGCAGCATCCATTTTTATAAGCACGCTGCCGTCATCAAGTCTAGCTGCCTTATCACCGTAATCGGCAAGGACCTGATCTGCTGACTCGCAGCTCACGACAAGCCTGTCTCTGTCGTAGCTTCTCTTGATCTCTCTTATATCGCCGGAGAGCACGATCTCCCCGTTGTTGAGGATGGCGATATCGTTGCAGAATTCCTCAACATAATTCATCTGGTGCGACGAAAAGATAACTATCTTTCCGGCATCGATCTGTCTCTTCACGACGTCCTCGAGTATCTTGGCGTTGACGGGATCAAGTCCCGAAAACGGCTCATCGAGTATGACGATGTCCGGGTCGTGGATCACAGCCGTGATAAGCTGTATCTTTTGCTGATTTCCCTTTGAGAGCGTATCAAGCCTTGCATCCCTGTACTCGCTCATCCCGAGTCTTGCAAGCCACACATCGACCGCTGCCGCAGCATCCGATCTTTTCATGCCCTTTAGCTCAGCCAGATATACAAGCTGATCGATGATCTTTTTCTTGGGATACAGCCCCCTCTCCTCGGGAAGGTATCCCTTGAGCACCTTGTCATGGTTTATGGGTGCTCCGTCAAGATAGATCTCCCCCGAATCTGCTCCGAACACATCCATAAGTATTCGTATAGTCGTGGTCTTTCCCGCGCCGTTTCGACCAAGAAGACCGAGCGCCTGTCCGCTTTCGGCAACAAGGTTTACTCCCTTAAGGACATGCTTGTCGCCAAAGCTTTTGTTGATGTCTTTGACCTCCAGCTTCATGATCATTCTCCTCTTTTTATAAATTCTGTAATAAGTCCGGTTATATTGTCGATTGCCTTTGCCTTGAAATCACCGTATGACAGCGGCGCCTCCCCGTCGGCCTTGTCCGATATAGCCCTTATTACCAAAAAAGGAACACCATTGTCGAAGCACACCTGAGCCAGCGCAGCCCCCTCCATCTCACACGCCTTTGCCATAAATGTGTTCTCAATGAATTCCTTTTTTTCTTTGGATGATATAAACTGATCACCTGACGCGATGGTCCCCACGACAAGCTCATAATCCGTGGTAAGAGCCCCGTATGCCTTCTTCACTCTGTCGATCACGCCCGGCTCAGTCCCAAAGTATACGGACGGATAATCAGGGTTGAGCCCCACCTCATATCCAAGTCCGACCACGTCCATGTCATGCTGGCAGATCCTGTCTCCCACGACGATATCTCCCTGTTCAAGCTCTGCACTGATCGCACCGGCAACTCCCATGTTGATCACCAGATCGATGCTGTGTCCGCTGAACCTCGGATCTCTTGACAGCATCGTTACAAAATGCTGTACACAGGCTCCCATAGCGACAAGTCCGACCTTCGACACTGTCACTATGAGCCTGTATCCCGCGCTCTCACCAATATAGTATGAAAAGGGCTTGTCCTCAACATGCTCAAAGCCCTCGCCTCCCACCAATGGGAGTATCTCCTCCTCCATCGCACCAATGATAAGTATTGTCTTCATAGATTATCTCCTCTTCATATATTTGTCTGACCAATTGCTTTTTTAGTATACAACATAGCTAAAGAAAAGTCTACCTTTTTTAAAAAAATGCACACTTGTCACACCCTATGCCTTGTGGTACAATTAGCCTATGAAGAGTCGAAAAAGAACCTCGTTATATCTTATCTTGCTTACCCTTGTCGTGATAGGTCTTCTTATTGCGCTTCTTTATCGGCTTCAGATCCGTTCAAACGCCTCAAGTGCGTATGAATCCTCAAGACTTCTCATTGACCAGATCCGTTCCGTCGTCGACAGCAACGAGGACAGTGTCAGGTCGCTCACCGCGTCTCTCAGAGAGGACTATGTGACCCGTTCGAGAGCTGTTTCATACATCATAGACAGAACGCCCGCCATCGAAAACCAGATAACCGAGCTTGCGTGGCTGACCAACCTTGTCTCCGTGGACGAGATACACCTCTTTGATTCGGACGGGAAACTCTATAGCGGAACCAAACCCCAGTACTACGGTGAAAACCTGAAAACAAGCAAGATCTTCGGCGTTTTTGCAAAAATGCTTTCCGAGAAAAATTTCACGATGTGCGAGACCATCACAAACGAGGTGTCCGGCAAAAGCTCCATGATGTATGCCATATGCTGGAACGAGTCGCACAAGCGTTTGGTTATGATCGGTATCACACCGATGAGACTGATGAACGAGATGTCCATGAGCCAGATCGACAAGATAATCAGGGAGATCCCGGCATACGAGGGAACCGAGATCATGGTCGCCGACAACGAATCTAACGAGATACTCGGCGCCACATCGGA
>DMLD01000202.1 GCA_003453515.1 Lachnospiraceae bacterium | reverse complement strand
AGATGTCTGTTGTTGCAGCAGTATTCGCCGTTTGCACGGTTATATGCACCCATGATCGAGTAACTGCCGGCATCGATCACTGCCTTTTTGAAGGCGGGGAGATATATCTCCTGCAGCGTCTTCTCATCAACCTTCGCCTCAACTCTCATGCGCTCAAGCTCCTGGTTGTTGAGCGCATAATGCTTGACGCACGCTGCCACATCATGCTTCTGGATCCCCTTGATCAGCGGCACCACCATCTCTCCGACAAGCACCGGATCCTCTCCCATGTA
The DNA here is from genome assembly GCA_003453515.1 of Lachnospiraceae bacterium. Classification (GTDB taxonomy): domain Bacteria; phylum Bacillota; class Clostridia; order Lachnospirales; family Lachnospiraceae; genus Eubacterium_F. The sequence continues at coordinate 2,297 of DMLD01000202.1, read as the reverse complement.
CTCAAAGTTTCTTCCGCACAGAGGAGTACGCTTTATATTGATCCCCGGCGCAAGTATGATATCCTTGCCGCGACCTCTTGCCTCTTCACCGAGCACCTCGCCAAACTCTCCTGCAAGGTCAGTGCTCCACGTCGAAGCGAGACAGGTGTTGCTCGGCATCCATGTGACATTCTCCCTTGAATCCTTGGTCGTCATCCAAGTATCATCATCGAAATCCTGACGCACTCCGTTCGGACCGTCCGACATCACAAGCTCAGGTATAGAGAGCCTTTCCACGCCTCCCGATCTGAAAAATGTAATGGCATGAAGCAGCGCCACCTTTTCCTCAATTGTCATCTCCTTAGATAATCCCGCAAATTTTTTCATATCCCTTACCCTATCCTTTCGTTTTTTTAGTTGTACTTTTCCCTGCTATGCTCACTTCAGCAACGGCTTTTTCTCCCCTATACCCTCGTAGCTTTTGGCATAGGTCGGAATAAACTTTCTGATAAGCGAAAATACCTTTGAGCAGGCAAACCCGTCATCAAAGGGGTTGAATTTTTCCGTGAATCGATCATATTTTTCCGAATAGGCATTGTGATCATACTCCCTGACAGACCTGATGAGTGCCTCGGTATCCCCGGATATGGGACCGGGCATCCACTCCTCGTAATCGAAATAAAACCCGCGCAGTGTATTGGCGTACTTATCAAGGTCATATGCAAAGAAAAACATGGGTCGTTTCAGTATACTGTAGTCAAACATGACCGATGAATAATCCGTGATGAGCGCGTCCGCGACCAGATAAAGCTCCGCTATATCCTCGGTCTGATCATAGGGCAGTACAAAGCCCTCATACGGAGTCCAGTCAATGGCGTCCTGTATCAGATAGTGATACTTAACTATCATCACATATTCATCCTTAAGCTCATCCATCATCCTGTCAAAATCCATGGCGGGTCTGAACGAATACTTCTGGTCTCCGGTGAACTCGTCATCACGCCACGTTGGAGCATAGAGCAAAACCTTCTTACCATCGGGTATGTTGAGCCTTTCTCTGCGCTTATGTATCTCCCCGGGTGTGTTGTGACGCAGCAGGATGTCATTTCTCGGATATCCGATCTCAAGCATCCTGCCCTTGAAGTCAAAGCACCTTTTAAACGTCTCTGTGGAAAAGGGATTCTGTGATATCAGATAATCCCATGTATGAGCGTTGTCCGTAAAATTCCTTTTATATGTCTCGAGGTCGAGTCCGCCCGACATAAAAACAGCGTCGAGGTCTGTCCCAAGCTTTTTGAGAGGCGTCCCGTGCCACGTCTGGATATAGTGTGTTTTGGGGCGTCTTCGCAAAAATGCGGGCTGTCTGCCGTCAAATATCCACACATGCGCCGTTGCCATATAGTAGAGATAAGCAAGTGAGCGATACCTCACTTGCTTTACATGTCCGGGTATGTCATACGGTTTATTTTCGTAAAACCATATGCACTCCCATATCTCATCATAACGCTGACTCACTATAAATTCGTATATATATCTTGGATTCCCCGAGTAGCTTTTCCCGACACTCGAGCTGAATACTATCCTGCGGCGTCTGACCCTGATCACTCTGTTCATGATCCGATACAGAGCTATCGCCGCCTTGCGGGCGCACTTGCGAATAAACTCCATCCTAATTCCTCATATATACAGCATTATTTTACCACTATGTTCAGGATCCTTCCGGGAACATAGATCTCCTTGACGATGGTCTTGCCCTCGAGCTTGTCGGCAACTGCCTCCCTGCCGGCTGCAAGAGCCGTATCCTTATCGGCATCGACGGGAAGTGATACTGTTCCCCTTACCTTGCCGTTGACCTGAACACCGATCTCGATAACAGACTCCTTGGTCTTCTCCTCGTCAAACTCCGGCCAGCTCTGCTCATATATATGATCCTTCTCACCGAGCTGCTCCCACAGCTCCTCGGTAATATGCGGTGCGACCGGGTTCAGCAGGATGAGAAGCGTCTTGAACTCATCTCTTGTGACACATCCCTTTTTATAAAACTCATTGACAAGCTCCATCATGGCAGCTATCGCAGTATTGTATTTGAGCGTTTCAAAATCCTGACTTACCTTCTTGATGGTCTGATGTACCTTGGTCTCAAGCTCTTCTGAAATACCGGTCTCGTCAGTCACCATCTCGGCGCACTTCCACACTCTCTCCAAAAATCTTCTGCAGCCCTTGACGCCGTTCTCCGACCATGCCGCTGCCGCATCAAAAGCTCCTATGAACATCTCATATGTACGCAGTGTGTCTGCTCCGTAGTCACGGACTATATC
>DMLD01000212.1 GCA_003453515.1 Lachnospiraceae bacterium | reverse complement strand
CATCAGTATCAGCCGCTGACCAAGAAGGGAAATTCCGATATAGGCTCGGGCTTCAACGATGATCCGCTCTGGCTGATCGCAGGTACGTCTGCTTATATCCGTGAGACGGGTGATTTTTCCATCCTTGATGAGAGCGTACCGTATGACAACGACGAGTCAAAGGCTACATCGCTTTTTGAGCATTTGAAGAGATCGCTCGACTATATCATAAATCACAAGGGACCGCATGATCTTCCGCTTATTGGACGTGCCGACTGGAACGATTGCCTTAACCTGAACTGCTTCTCCAAGGAGCCGGGCGAGTCCTTCCAGACGTTCGGACCGAGCGAGGGACCTGTTGCCGAGTCGGTATTTATCGCGGGTATGTTTGTAAAATACGGAAATGAGTATGCCGATATCTGTGATGCGCTTGGCAAGAGCGATGAGGCGAAGAGAGCGCGTGATGAGGTTGCCAAGATGACAGCTGCCATAGAGAAGGACGGCTGGGACGGCGAGTGGTTCGTGCGTGCTTACGACGCAGAGAGCAAGAAGGTCGGATCCAAGGAGTGCGAGGAGGGTCAGATCTACATCGAGCCGCAGGGCTTCTGCGTACTCGCGGGTGTAGGCGTCGAGAACGGACTTGCCGAGAAGGCGCTTGATTCCGTTAAGGAAAGACTCGATACCAAGTACGGCATCGTTATCCTGCAGCCTGCTTACACCAAGTACATGCTCAATCTCGGTGAGATATCTTCATATCCGCCGGGCTACAAGGAGAATGCGGGTATATTCTGCCACAACAATCCTTGGGTCTCATGTGCTGAGACAGTGATCGGACGCGGAGACAGAGCGTTTGAGATCTACAAGAAGACATGTCCTGCTTATCTCGAGGACATCTCGGAGATACATGCAACAGAGCCTTATGTATATTCACAGATGATCGCAGGAAAGGATGCCAAGTTCTTCGGTCAGGCCAAGAACAGCTGGCTCACCGGTACTGCAGCGTGGACATTTACAAATGTGTCACAGTATATACTCGGTGTCTATCCGACACTTGACGGTCTCTCAGTCAATCCTTGTGTACCGAAGGGCTTCGGCGATTTCACCATGAGCCGTGAGTACCGTGGTGTCACCTACAAGATTAAGGTCGAGAATCCTGACAATATCGAGAAGGGCGTAAAGGAACTTGTTGTTGACGGACAGACACTCACCGGAACGACCGTTATCCCGTTTGACGCTTCCAAGAAGGAAGTCGAAGTCACGGTAAAGATGGGCGCGTAAGCAACGAGGCAAGCATAATAAATAAGCCCCACACGAGCTCGCTCGTGGTGGGGCTTATTTTTATGCTTGACGACTGCCGCGATCCACGAGGATGCGAAGCATCCGAGTCGGAGCGGCAGGCCTCGTTGCTTACGCGCCGGGGATGCTTGACGACTGCCGCGGTGAGTCCCTGTAGTGCCGTACCGGCGCGGTCGGAGCGAGACGTACATCGACGCGTGGACGCGGTCGGAGCTTTTCTTCCTCGGACAGTCCGAAGCGGACTTCCTCAAAAGAAAACTCCTGCCGCCACGCTTAGATAAGTAGGTCTCTCGCAGGGGAGACTCTTGCCGCAATGCTTGGATAAGCAGGATGCAAGCAGAGGGAAATCGTGTCGTAGGTGCTTTTATAAGCAAGTTATACGCACACATATGAAAACGGACTTCGCAGCTGTTGAATGGACGGAGATTTAAATACTGCAATTTGAGGAAGTCTTATCAGCCAACAGAGCAAGTTTTAAGTTAGTTTCTGAGGGACTGTCGAAAGCGTCGGTGCGCAGGCTTGGTATTTTCAAGCCGTGCACCGCTACGGTTTCGAATGGCGCAAGCGGATCCCGAGGAAACAACTTAAACTTGCGGTTGGCTGATAGGTTCACAAAACGAATATGAAAGTCCTATTACGCGCCGCGCCTACATAACGAGGACGACGTCGTTGTCATCGGCGAGCATATCTGCCGGGATGTAGTTATCGTCAAGCAGCTTGCCGTTAAGCGTCATCGAGGAAAATCCCGATTGCTTGCCGCTCGGATTCTCAACGCGGATGTGGAGCATCTTCCCGCGAAAACGCTTGTCCATGCCAAACTCCTTCCAGTCAGAGGGGATAGACGGGGCGATCCGCAAACCGCCGATATCGGGACGAAGCCCCAGTATACCTTCAACGCAGCCAACCATGACGGTGGATGCGGTACCCGTCAGCCAGTGAACATGAGAGCGCCCGTGATTCGGACTTGCCTTGCCCTCGGTGAACTGACCGAAGCAGTACGGCTCGATAGTACGTATCTCAGCACGATCATTCTGTGCGGCGGGATTATTTTCACTAAAATACATAAACGCCCTGTCACCGTGTCCAAGCAGAGCCTCGGCAAGTATGAGCCAGCCCTGTGACTGCGAGAATATACCCGCGTTTTCCTTGGTTCCGGGGTTGAACAGCACAGCCAGCGCGCCGTCAAAGGCATGTGCGTGATACGGCGGATCCATGAGTATCGCACCGTAATCGGTGTTCAGACGGTCGTAAACCTGCTGCATCGAAGCACCTGCCTGCTCCGGAGAGGCAAGTCCGGATATGACGCCCCAGCTCTGAGGGTTGAGCCACATATTTGCCTCGGGGTCATTCCTGTCGCCGATACGCTCGCCGGTGTCCTTGTACCCGCGAAGAAAGCGATCCTCGTTCCAGCAGAGCTTTTGCACAAGGTCGCCAAACTTCTTTTGCTTTTCGGCGAGCTCATTTTTATAAGAAGAATCGCCCTTGGCATCGGCAAAGCGGCTAAGTATCGTCAGTGCGTAGTAGTACTGCTCGGCAACGAAGGTCGACTCACCCTTTGCGCCGAGTCTCAGGCAATCGTTCCAGTCAGCGTGCAAGCCCGCCGGCATGCCGTGTGCGCCGAGGTGATCGTCCGAGAAGCTGATCGCTCTTTTCAGGTGCTCGTACACCGTCCCCTCGTCCTTGTCTGCAAAAGGAATCACCTGATCCAGAAATGCGACATCGCCGGTTTCGGAAATGTACTTATATATAGTAGGAAACAGCCAAAGCGCATCGTCAGCTCTGTAGGCGGGGTGGCCGGTCTCCTTGACATATGACTCGTCCTCGGGCGTGTCCTCGTGACCGGCATTGTGCGTGTACTTGACAAGCGGGAGTCCGCCGCCGTGATGCACCTGCGCCGACAGCATAAACACGATCATGTCCTTCGCCATGTCCGGACGCAGATGTATGATACCCTGTATATCCTGAACCGTGTCGCGGTAGCCGTAGCCGTTGCGCTCGCCGCAGTAGATAAAGGAGGCTGCTCTGGACCAGATAAATGTCATGAAGCAGTTGTATGCGTGCCACAGATTCATCATCGTATTGAAGTCCTCGCTTGGAGTATTTATCTGAAGCCCGGTGAAACGCTCGTGCCACTCGCTCCTTAGCTCGTCGATCTCGCGCTCGCATACCGCGGAAACATTATTATATGAAGAAACTATGTCAGCGGCGGCATCGTTATCCTGCTCGCCGAGTAAAAACGCGATCGTCTTTGTCTCGCCGGGAGCTAGGGAGATGACACATGAGAGAGCACCGCAACTATTTGCATTGTAGTTGGTTGTATCAGACAGCTTGCCCGAGGTCACGCCTGTGGGATCCGAGTAGTCGTGACCGTTCCCGAGAAAATCCGATCTGTCGCCGCAGTAGGATGATACGCTCTCGCCCGCCAGCGCGAAAAACCGCTTTTTGACCTGCTTGTCATCGACATTATTCTCGGCAGCGATCACGTCAAGGTTGCCGTTTACCTCCTGCAGGATCCTGTTTTCATGGAAAAATGTTCTCGTGATGAACTGGGTATACTGCAGGTTAACCATATCGTTTGAGTAGTACGGATCATTGGTAAACTCGGCGTATCCGGTCAGAGTCAGCTCTCTTGTCTCATTGCTTGTATTGGTAACGCTTAATTCCCATACCTCATACGACTTGCCCGACGGTACATAGTAGGAGGCAACGCTCCGTATCCCCGAGTAGTCGGTGATAAAGCGGCTGTAGCCTGTTCCGTGCCTTACGATCGTGCGAAAGGATCCCGGATCCGTATCCGCACTGCCGCATCCATTCACACCGAGAGCTTCCGCCTCGTCACGACTTGCCTCCTTGAAGTTCTTCCTGACAGGTTTCCAAGAAGCTGACCAGTAGTCCTCTGAGGAATTGTCTCTTATATAAAGGTAGCGCCCGGGAGTGTCCATGCTGTTGAAGTTGTAGCGAAGGAGTCTGCCCTTGGCACCGGATTTTACAAAGCTGTAACCACCGGCGTTGTTTGAAATCAGAGCTGCGTATTCCGGAGAACCCAGATAGTTCACCCAGGGAGTGGGCGTGTCGGGTCTGAGAATCACATACTCTCCTGCCTTGTTGTCAAAAAAACCATAATTCATGCTTAACCCTCCCAAAAGCTTATATTGTGGTGCCTTTAATGTATTTGCCAAGATTTGGTAAAATTGCACCACATTTAATATTTTAACATATTTAATTATATAAAAAAAGAGCACAATAAATAAAATATTTTAGGTATTTTTCGTAAAAAATAACCAAAAAAATAAAAAAAAATGTTGCATCTATGTCAATTGTGTGGTATTATACTATATGGGTTTCGTGAAAGATGCCCAACAACAACGAAAGTCATGTGACTTTCAAAACAACCAAATTTCATTTTACAGGGAGGAATTCATTTATGAAGAGAAAATGGTTGGCAATCGCTCTTTCCATGGTAATGGCTGTGGGAATGCTCAGTGGTTGCGGAGAGAAAAAGGAAGAGGCAACAACAGCTCCGGCTAGCAACGATCAGACAGAAGAGTCTACAGATGATGGGACTACAGAAGAGGCTGAGGAGCCTGCAGCAGATCTTCTCGAGGATGGCGGCGGTAAGGTGCTCAACATCTACTGCTGGAATAATGAGTGGCAGACACGTTTCGAGAAGTACTATCCTGACTACAAGGATGGTATGGTAGGTGACGTAAAGGTTAACTTCATCCAGAACGCAAACGAGGGTTCTAACTACCAGGATAAGCTCGATGAGGCTCTTGGTAAGCAGGAGAGCGCAGCAGCTGATGACAAAGTTGATATCTTCCTCGCAGAGGCAGACTACATCGACAAGTATAAGTCAGCACAGGCTGATGTAGCAGTACCGGTTGAGCAGCTTGGTATCACAGATGCTGATACGGCTGAGATGTACGACTACACAAAGCAGGCTGCAACAGATGAGAACGGAACTCTTCGTGGAGTTTCATGGCAGGCTTGTGCAGCCGGTATGATCTACCGTCGTTCACTTGCTAAGGAGTACTTCGGAACAGATGATCCGGCAGCTATCCAGGAGCAGGTTGCAGACTGGGATAAGTTCAAGGCTGCATGCGAGACTGTAAAGACTAAGTCAAACGGAAAGACATTCATGTTCTTCAGCCCGAACGACCTTCAGCGTATCTTCATCAACAACGACAACACCAAGTTCGTTAACGATGGAGTACTTGCTGCAACACCTGGTCTTAACAACTGGGCAGATACGATGAAAGAGTATGTGGACGCCGGCTATGCTAAAGATCCTACCGGAGGACTTTGGAGTGATGAGTGGGGTAAAGGAATGAGCTTGAACGGTGGAGTATTCGCTTACTTCGGACCGGCATGGTACATCACCTTCTCTATGGCAGAAAAATCAGGAGCTACTCAGAACGATGACGGTTCTTACAAGCACAAGGATGGTAAGGACTCATACGGTGACTGGGCACTTTGCCAGGGACCGCAGGGATTCAACTGGGGTGGTACATGGATCATGGCTGCTAAGGGTACTGACAACGCTACTCTTGTAGGTGACATCCTTAAGAAGATGACATGTGATCAGGATATCCTTTACAACATCGCTAAGGACAATCAGGATTATGTAAACGGTAAGGCAGCTTGCGACAAGCTTATCGCTGACGGCGTTA
>DMLD01000036.1 GCA_003453515.1 Lachnospiraceae bacterium | reverse complement strand
AGGATATAAGCGGAAAGACGATAGTGACTGATATCGCCAAGATGCCTCATGTGCTTGTAGCAGGCTCGACCGGATCGGGAAAGTCGGTGCTTATAAATACGCTTATTATGAGCATCATTTTTAAGGCTGATCCAAACGAGGTCAAGCTTATTATGGTCGACCCGAAGATGGTCGAGTTTATGGCATTTGCGGAGATACCGCACCTGATGATACCCGTGGTCGATGATCCCAAGAAGGCTTCGGCTGCGCTTGCGTGGGCAGTCGCCGAGATGGAGAGCAGATACAAAAAGTTTGCCGATCTCGGTATAAGAGATATCGCTACATACAACTCCAAGATATCAAAGATGAAGGTCAAGGATGATCCCGAATATCAGAGAATGCCGCAGATCGTTATCATAGTTGACGAGTTTGCCGATCTGATGATGGTTGCGTCTCACGATGTTGAGGACTCGGTAATGCGTCTTGCGCAGAAGGCAAGAGCGGCGGGTATCCATCTTGTGCTCGCGACCCAGAGACCCTCGGTAAATGTCATAACCGGTGTTATTAAGGCAAATATCCCGTCGAGGATCGCCCTGTCGGTATCCTCACAGGTGGATTCGCGTACCATCATCGACTCCGTGGGGGCTGAAAAGCTTCTCGGAAACGGTGATATGCTTTTTGCACCGCAATCTCTGCCGCAGCCGATACGTGTTCAGGGAGCCTTTGTGTCCGATGATGACAGGGATAAGGTCGTGACATTTTTGAAGGAGCACGGTGGTGCTGCCTACGACGAGGGCGTTACCGCGTCGATAGAAACCGTTCAGACCGAAAGCACCGGTGATGCAGCGATCGAAGCGCCGGTGATCGGAAACGACAGGGATGAGTACTTTGCCGAGGCGGGCAGATTTATCATAGAAAAAAATAAAGCCTCGATCGGCGCACTGCAAAGAGCCTTCAGGATAGGCTTTAACAGGGCGGCAAGGATCATGGATCAATTAAGTGATGCCGGAGTGGTCGGACCCGAGGAAGGAACAAAGGCCAGAGAGATACTTATGGACGAGGCAGGATTTGAGGCATTTTTATCCGGGAACGATGACAAAGGGCAGGAAAATGCCGGGCAGGAGTAATAAGGATAGCTATGCAGGGAGTTTTGATTACAAACGGATTTTTCTGGAGCACCAAGTTTGATGAGCTGGCGGATATGTTTGTCAGATCGGCAAACGAGCGCGGTGTCGATCTGGTGCGTATGGAAAACACCGGGTGTCTGGTCGATACCGGACTTACCACGTTTCCCGGCATGAGGGGGCGACCTGATTTTGTCCTCTTGTGGGATAAGGATGTGCTTTTGGCGGAGTTCTTTGAAAAGCAGGGAATACGTGTGTTCAACTCATCAAGGACGATCGCTCTTTGCGATGACAAGCGGAAAACACATCTTGCATTGATGTCACACGGCCTTCCCATGCCGAGAACTATTTTTTCACCGATGACCTATGACAATATCGGGTTTACCGATCACGTGTTTTTGAACAGAGTGGCTGACAGGCTGGGTTATCCCTTCGTTGTCAAGGAGGCGTTCGGCTCGTTCGGTGAGCAGGTGCATCTGGTCTCTAACAGGACAGAGCTTTACAAGCTTTTCGGTCTCAATACAAAGGGAAAGAAAACGGGTGAAAGTGTACTTTCGTCCAATGATATTCTTTTTCAGGAATATATAAAGTCATCCAAGGGACGGGATGTGAGAATTCAGGTCGTGGGAGGTGATGTGATAGGAGCTATGTACAGACATTCCGAGAAGGATTTCAGGGCAAATGTCACACTGGGATCCGAGGCGCAGGCATATGAGCCGTCGGATGACGAGATATGGCTTGCCAGACAGGCGGCATACGCCGTAGGGGCTGATTTTGCGGGAGTAGACCTGCTCTTTGGCGAAGAGGGGATGCTGGTATGCGAGATCAACTCAAACGCCCATTTTAAAAGCCTTTATAAGGCTACGGGCATCAATACAGCTGATGAGATTATTAATCATATCATAAGAATATGCAACCGGGTCGAGCACGCAAGAACACATGCTACTGAATGGTAATTATTTTTGCCATATTTTTAGTTTAAAATCATAAAAAGTGAAAGGGGTTACACCATGAAGATGAATGAGGTTAGATCGGATATCGATATCGCTATGGACGCAAAGCCGCTTCCTATTGCCCAGGTTGCCGAGAAGCTTGGCATAGGCGCCGATGAGATCGATCCGTACGGAAGATACAAGGCTAAGCTTACCGATGAGCTTATGGACAGAGTTTCGGGAAATCCGGAGGGCAAGCTTATACTTGTGACCGCCATCAATCCAACTCCGGCAGGAGAGGGGAAGACCACGGTGACTGTCGGTCTCGGTGAGGCGATGCAGGTCATCGGAAAGAAGGCTGTCATTGCATTGAGAGAGCCCTCGCTTGGTCCGTGCTTCGGACTTAAGGGCGGCGCTGCGGGCGGAGGCTACGCGCAGGTGGTACCGATGGATGAGCTCAATCTTCATTTTACCGGAGATTTCCATGCGATCACATCCGCCAACAACCTTTTGGCGGCTATGCTTGATAACCACATACAACAGGGCAACGACCTAAGGATCGATCCGAAGCAGATCGTATGGAAGAGATGCGTGGACATGAACGACAGAGTCCTGCGCAATATAACAGTCGGACTCGGCAGAAAAGCAGACGGCGTAACCAGGGAGGATCACTTCATAATCACGGTCGCCTCCGAGATAATGGCGATACTCTGTCTGTGTGACGGTATGGATGATCTGAAGGAGAGGCTTTCAAAGATCATAGTAGCGTATACATATGAGGGAAAGCCGGTGACTGCTAAGCAGCTTGGAGCAGTCGGAGCCATGGCTGCACTTCTCAAGGATGCGATCAGACCCAATCTGGTCCAGACTCTCGAGAACACGCCTGCTTTGGTTCATGGAGGACCCTTTGCAAATATCGCTCACGGCTG
>DMLD01000124.1 GCA_003453515.1 Lachnospiraceae bacterium | reverse complement strand
ATTTTGGCAGTATCAACAAACAGTTTCATAAGAATAACCTCCTATCACGATTTATAATGTTTTCATTATACACTTATTTCACAACAAAGCACAAGACGTATTTTTTCACAAAAAAATTCAAATTTTTACGCTAATTCAACCAATATTGCCAAAGCATACATCAGTAAAAGCAAAAACCCTGTAGACTTCGCTTGACTACACCCTCAAGCTCCCTGTCGAGTTTGAACTGACGGGTGACCTTAAACTCCTCATCCCTCTCCTCAAACATACCCTTATTGCAGTTCGCGATGATACAGCTTCCCCGGTCGCCCCACTCGACAAGTACCCTTCCGGAATCCTCGGTCTCCTTGTCAAGCTCCGTTGTGACGGAGGTGTCCTTTATCTTCTTCCCGGATGCTATCCTCAGCCTGACGGCATGAACAAGCCTGTCCTTGACCACCGAGAAGGTCAGCACATCCGATGCCTTGCCGGATTCATCCACTATCAGGTTGAGCACGGTATCTCCCATATCCCATCCTGTCAAGGGAGCGTCCTTTTGAGGCTCCTTGGCAGCAGCGCCCGTAGCCGCATCCGACTTCTTCACCTGAGTCGGATCGTATACCTTTTTCTTAACGCTTGTCTTCTTCCACTCATTTTTGATACCGATCACGAGATCCGGCTGCGGAGACTTGCTCACAAGTCCCTTTATCCTCATAAGTCCGGCGGGCGATGACAGACTGACATAGAGCCTTCCCTCGCTGACTCCCGCGATCGATGTGACATCCATCCCCTTGTCAAATTTGTAAACCTCAGTTGTCTTGCCGCCCTGCATGGAGCTTCTGGCAAGGTAATATCTCTTGCCCTTTTTGACAAGGGCTATCACGTTTTCAAATCCATCGTAGGCAAAATCAAGTATATCGCCGTATCCGTGTATGGAAGCAGCTCCGGTGATCTGCCCCATCCTGTCGACTCTTATGACCTTTGTATGCGAGACCTGATACACTGCCGACCCGTCATTCACAAACAGTCTGGTGCCGTGCGCCGACTCCGTCGCGACCACACCCCTCATGACTCCGTTGTTGTCATAGATATATATCTGCCTGTCATTCTTTGGCATCGTGAAAAATATGCCGTTTTGCAGCCTCAGATCCGAGTGTCCCCTCTCGTGAGGGATCACATCGGGAAGCATCGCTCCCGGAACATCGACCTGATAGGTCACCTCATTTCTGTGGGACCCGTTTGAATCTATCAGCTCGATCTGTATGAAATTCTTCCTTCCGGGTATCAGCCCTCCGATCACGAACTCGTGGGTATCTGTGATGTTTTTGACCTCTCCGTTGTTGACATAGCGTATATGGTCGGCTATCTTCTCATCCTCCACAGTGATTATATATCTGATCATACATGGAGAGGGCGTCTTGAAGTAAAAATAATAGCACCACGGCATAGTCCCGTACGGATTAAGAGCAATGATGGGATTCTCAATGGTAGGATCCGATCTTCTTATCAGACGATCAAGGCGCTCTCTCGCCGCCTTGGAATGAGACACGCTAAAAGCGTTCGAGTTATCGAACGTAAGAACATTTTTATTATCACCCTCGGTCGCGAGCTCTGTTGCCAATGAAGCCATATCAGACCTGAATATATGTGAATCGGTCTGATCGCTCTGTTCATTGTATCTGCGCTCGTCAAACTCACCGGTCTCCTTCGATCCGCTCATAAGAAAATAAATAAGCGCGGCTGTGCCGGCAGCCAAAATAAGGAGTGTGATTATAACGGGCTTGATTATCTTTTTCATCTTGTTACCTGTCCCACTTGTCGCACAGCGAATTTATCTGATCGGTAAACTTTGCCGCATCCTTATTGGACATGCCCTCATTTTTACGGATAACGGAAAGCAGTCTTTGTCCTGCGGTAAGAAGTCTGGAGAATATGTCTCCGGCTCTCTTGGCAGCTGCCGCCTTCTTCTTGGCAAATACCGGCTCTGCCTCATGTATAAACTCTCCGCTTACGGGGTCGAACTCCGTGCCGCTGTATGGTGCTGTGGCTATGAAGGCGTGCTGTCCGAGCGTCTCGCAAAACTTCGCAGTGACGGAATCCTCTCCATGCACAACAAATACTCTCTTGGGCGGCTTCTCGGTAAAGGACTCCACCCACTTTAACAGTCCGTTCACATCTGCATGTCCGCTGATGCCGGCAAGTCTGGTTATCCTTGCCTTGACCTCGACCGGCTCTCCAAACAGCTTTACCTCCTCAACGCCGTCAAGCAGCGCCCGTCCGAGAGTTCCCTCCGTCTGATACCCGACAAAAACAATGCTCGAATCATGCCGCCAGAGGTTGTGCTTCAAATGATGCCTTATACGACCCGCATCGCACATGCCGGATGCCGAAAGTATAACCTTGGGATTCGGATCAAAGTTTATTTCTTTGGAATCGTCTGATGTGATGGAGAGCTTGAGTCCCGGGAATCCTATCGGGTTGATCCCCTTTCTCACGAGCTCTCTTGCCTCATCGGAGAAGCACTGCTCCACATTGCGTCCAAACACATGGGTCGCCTCCACGGCAAGAGGTGAATCCACATACACCTCAAAATCCGGATAGGATGTGATCATGCTTCTCTCTTTTATCTGTCTTAAAAAATATAAAAGCTCCTGTGTCCTTCCGACCGCAAACGCCGGTATAACGACATTGCCTCCGCGGCTGAAGGTCTCCTCGATGATCGCTGCCAGATCGCCCACATAGTCAGGAATACCGTCCGAGTGTACCCTGTCTCCGTAAGTCGACTCCATGACAACGTAATCAGCTGCTTTTGTATACTGCGGATCTCTGAGGATCGGCTTGTTGGCATTGCCGAGGTCTCCGGAGAACACTATTATCCTCTCGTTTCCGTCCTCCCTGGCAAACACCTCTATGGATGCAGAGCCCAGAAGATGTCCGACGTCGGTGAACCTCACACTTACCTCGTCACATATATCGACCATCTGATCGTACTCACAGGGCTTTAAAAGGTGGATCGCACCCATGGCATCCTCCATGGTATATATGGGCTTATACAGCTCCCCGCCCGACCTGGATGCCTTGCGGTTTCTCCACTCCGCCTCGAACTGCTGTATGTGAGCCGAATCACGAAGCATTATCTGTGAGAGCTCGCATGTTGCCTTGGTAGCGTACACCTCACCCCTGAAGCCTCTTGCGTACAGCAGTGGAAGCAATCCGGTATGGTCGATATGCGCATGAGTAAGCAGCACAAAATCAAGCTCCGAAGCATTTACCGGGATCTCCTGGTTCTCAAACATATCCCTGCCCTGCTCCATACCGATGTCAACCACGAATTTTTTGTCACCGACCTCCATATAGTGACAGCTTCCCGTCACCTCATGGTCAGCCCCGATAAATATAAGCTTCATCTGCTCCTCCTTAAAACAATGTCTTATTTACTTGTGATAGGGCTCGCCGCGGATTATCCTCGCGGCGCGATATATCTGCTCCAAAAGTATCACTCTCATAAGCTGATGAGGGAAGGTCATCCTCGAAAAGCTGACCCTGTCATCTGCGGCACCCAAAACCTCCGTTGACAGACCTATTGATCCGCCTATGATAAACACTATGTGTGATACTCCGTCGACCCCGAGCTTCTCGATCTTATCCGCGAACTCGACCGAGCTGTACTCCTTGCCTCCTATGGCAAGCGCTACCACATAAGCCTGATCAGGGATGTGACGAAGCAGCCTCTCGCCCTCACGCTCACGTATCAGCTCATCCTCTCTCTCGCTGGACTTATCACTTGTCTTCTCATCGTCTACCTCGATGATCTCTATAGTCGCATATCTGCCAAGCCGCTTCTCGTACTCGGCTACGGCAGCCCTCAGATAATCCTCCTTTATCTTGCCGACACACAAGATCGTTATTTTCATAGATACATCCTCCCATATTTGATCATGTACTAGCTAAGGAAACGCTGATCAAATCAGTATATCCTTAATCACCGTCAGCTATCGTGACCGTACAGTTCTTCTTCTTGTCACCGCTGTATGCCTGTATCTTGACCGTACCCTCGGCAGCCACCGCCGTTATCACACCGTTCTCGTCAACTGTCGCTATGGACTCGTCAAGCGATCTGAAGCATATATCGGGTCCCCACGTCACCTTTGCGGGCTTCCACTTCGCGGTGAGCGTAAACGTCTCTCCCTGCTTTAGCGTTACCGCGGTCGAATTCAGCTTGATCCACGACAGCTCCGTCAAAAACTTCTTCATCTCGGCCTTTGAATGACTTGTCCAAAGATTGGTATACGCAAACAGCGAATACCCCTCCGTATTCCCTGCCTTTATTGCCTGCAGCTGCGTCTTCAGGTTGTTCTTTTTCTTGCTCCAGCCGTAGTCCGGCGGAGTCGAGTAGCCGCATCGATATGCCGCAAGCCCTATCGGCATCGGAAGATCAAGCTTGTTCAGGCTTCTCCAAAGCTCGAGCCTCTCGGTAAACAGCTTATGGTATTTACCACCTAGCTTGTACTTGTCAGACCAGTATATCTGCGGTATCAGATAATCTATATAGCCGCTTTTGCTAAGCCAGGTCTTTACATCGGCACCTATACTCATGCAGTATTCGTAGTTGCCCGCAGGCGAGATACCGAACTCTATGTCCTTGCTCTTTGCCTTGACCGTCGCATAAACCTTCTTTATCAGCTTGTTAACATTTTTCCGGCGCTTGGAAGCCTTCACCGATGCATATTTCGTTCCCAGATAAAAGTAGTCGTCAAAATGTATCCCGTCGACCTGATAATTATTTATGATCTCCTTCACCTGATTAACTATTCTGTTGATCGTTTTGGTCTTTGCCGGATTGAGTATCTTAGTCGTGGTCACCCTGTACGGGTTCATCCAAGCATGGAACTTCAATCCCTGTGAATGCGCAGCCTGAACGAGTATCTCCAGCGGATCGTAGGACAGCGCCTTGCCGTCAGTGGATATGTAGTGGCTCCAGCCGGTTATCTTTGACGGATAAATGGCATCATCATAGGCTCTCACATGGAAAAATACCTCGTTGCACCCGTATGACTTTATATTCTTAAACAAAGTGGCTGCATTCTTACGGAACGCCGCCTCCGTCCTGTTGGAAAGCCCGGCTGCGGAGTACTCATAAAAAGCGACCCACACGCCTCTCCTTTCAACACTTCCCGCACTCGCACTCGAAGTATCAGAAAATGCGCCTGATACCGCGCCGATGACCATCACCGCAAATGCAAATACTAACCTTATACCCCACCTTTTCAACATGCCGATCATACCAAATCACACCTCTCCAGTTTCTAATAGCTACACTCTTACGAGAATGCTTAAATCAGTACTTCCCGTCCGCGTATTCATATTGATCTCTTCTCAACCGGATGCCTCATACAATTCCTTATAAAAGCCTCCGGCAGCTAACAGCTGCTCATGGCTTCCCTGCTCGATGACCCTGCCGTCCTTCATGACAAGTATCACATCCGCACTCTCTATCGTTTTGAGCCTGTGCGCGACGATAAAGCTCGTGCGCCCCACCATCATCGCAGAAAAAGCACTTTGTATCTTGAGCTCCGTTCTCGCATCGATCGACGAGGTAGCCTCATCAAGTATGAGCATCTGAGGCAGAGAAAGCATCGCCCTTGCTATACACAAAAGCTGCCTCATGCCCTCCGAGAGTCCACTGTCATCGCGTATCACGGTATCATACCCCGACTCCAGTCTCATTATGAACTCATGCGCATGACACGCCTTGCAGGCTGCGACTATCTCATCAAAGGTCGCGTCCTCTCTGCCGTAGGATATGCACTCCCTGACGGTTCCCTCCGACAGCCATGTCTCCTGAAGAACCATACCGTACACCCCGCGAAGACTGTCATGCGTCAGGGTGTTTATATCCTTCCCGTCCACACGGATCGTCCCCGAGTCCACATCATAAAACCTCATAAGAAGATTGATGATCGTTGACTTTCCCGCGCCTGTAGGTCCGACTATGGCAACACGGCTTCCGGGCTCGACCGTAAGACTCAGATCCTGTATCAGAGCCTTGCTCTTGTCGGCTTTTCCGTCGTCATCATACGAAAAATATATTTTTTCAACACTAACCTTACCATTTGTATCCGTCAGAACTGTGTCACCGCCGTGAACATCCTCTGTGTCCGCATAGCTAAGCTCCATTATCCTTTTTGCGCACGCGATCGCGTTCTGAAGCTCTGCCACCACGCCTGATATCTCGTTAAAGGGCTTGGTATACTGATTAGCATAGCTCAAAAAGCAGGTCAGCACGCCCACGGTTATGCTCCCCTTCACCGCAAACAGCGCACCTATCACGCCAACTGCGCCGTAGACGAGACTGTTCACGAACCTTGTCGCGGGATTGGTTATCGATGAGAAAAATGTCGCGCCGAGCGAGTCATTTTTCAGCTTCTCGGATATATCGTCATAATCTCTCATGATCCTTTCTTCCTGTGAAAACGCCTTGATCGTCCTCAGATCAAAAAGCGCCTCATCCATGAGAGAGGTCTGCTCCCCTCTGTCCTCGGACTGTGCCAAAAACATCTTATAGGATCTCTTCGCGATAAAGCCCGCTACAAAAAGCGATATCGGAGTGACCACGACGACCGCCGCGGCTATCGGAGCACTGACGCTGAACATAAATCCGAGAGTTCCGAGTATCGACAGTCCTCCGGTAAATACGGTCGAAAATCCCATCAGCAGGCCATCGGATAATGCGTCGGCATCAGATATCACCCTGCTTATCATATCGCCGTGCTTGTGAGTATCTATATACGAGATCGTCAGACCGTGAAGCCTGTCAAACGCATCCCTTCTTATATCCTTTACAACCCCTATGGTTATCCGGTTATTGCTTATCCCCATGATATAAGCGGACACCGCGGCTATCAGTGTGGCTCCTCCTATCATGAGCATCACCGGGTATATCTCATCCCATATGACATTGCCTTTTGAGAGTATCCCGTCAATTCCCATTCCGATAAATACAGGGATGACGAGAGTTGCCGCAACATTTATCAGAGCGCATATCAGTGACAGTATTACGTAGGAACGGTAAGCTTTAATATATCCAAACAGCCATCCCCTTACCTTTTTATCCGTCATCTGCCACCTCCTATCCGGTAAACTTCAGCGTATACCTCACAGTGAGTCAGCAGCTCATCATGTGTGCCCTCTCCGACTACCTTGCAGTCATCAAGAACGATTATCCTGTCCGCATCGGCAACGGGCCATGTTCTCTGTGACACTATGACCATCGAGCGTCCCTGCTTTTTGACCTGATCATACAGGGCGTTTTTGACATTTTTCCCGGTCATGTTATCAAGCGCGGAAAACGAGTCGTCAAACAGCATGAGCCCCGGTCTTCCCACAAGCGCTCTCGCGATACACAGTCTCTGTCTCTGTCCTCCCGAAAAATTCCTTCCCTTGGCTTCCACCCTCGCATCCAGTCCGCCCTTTTCCATGACGAAATCATAGGCACAGGCAGATTTCAAAGCATCATACAGCTCATCATCGGATGCGTCCTCGTCACCCCATATCAGGTTGTCCCTGACCGTACCCGAATGCAGTATGGTCTTTTGCGGAACATATCCTACATCGTCATATTTTTTCAGCATTTCATAAAGTATCGTACTCTTCCCGGAGCCGGTACCGCCTATGATCCCTATGACCTCTCCCGGTTTTATATCGGGGCTGTATACATCAAGCCTTTCGTCGGATGTCTCGGGCAGATCAAACACCTCCCTGACTCTGTCGGCGCAGGCGAGCGCACGGTTGATGTTGATGATCAGATTGGCGAGCTTGATGAGCTCGACAAGTATCTGCGACATGTAGTTGATCAGCGCGACGACCTGTCCCTGCGTAAGCTCACCGGCCTCGACCTTCACTCCGCCTATCCTTATCAGTATGATTATGCCGACATTGACTATGAGCATGGTGATCGGATTCAAAAGAGACTGCACTCTCCCGACTCCGGTCTGCACTCCGGCAAGCCCTTCATTTTTCTGATCAAACGACGCCTTCTCATAGCCCTGCTTTCCAAAGCCCCTTATGACCCTGACGCCCGCGAGGTTGGCTCTGGTGGTGCCGAGCAGTGTATCAAGGCGCGACTGGACATTTTTATAAGCGGGGATAGTTATCTTCAAAAGAATAAATACCGTGAGTCCAAGCAGGGGGATGATCACCGCAAATACAAGTGCCGATCCGATATCAATAGTAAACGCCATAACCATCGCGCCAAAGACGATGAACGGCGATCTTAAAAACAGTCTCAAAAACAGGTTGAGCGCGGTGTTTACCTGATTGATATCGCTTGTCATCCTGGTCATGATCGTGGATGAGCCGACTCTGTTCAGGGCATTTACATCCATATTAAGTATGTGTCTCATCAGCGAACGCCGCATGTCCGTACTGAAGCAGGTCGCAGCGCGCGCCGCAAAGTACTGCGCCGTGATGGAGACCGCCATTCCGACAAACGCGAGCAAAAACAGCACGCCGCCCATAGACAGAATAAAGCCATCATCGCCGCGGCCTATCCCACGGTCAATGATGGCTGTTATGACCAAAGGTACAAAAAGCTCAAGCGTCGCTTCTGTCAGTTTCAAAAGCGGCGCAAGAACCGATTCCTTTATATAGGGTCTTAAAAATGATCTCAACTTCATATCAAGCAGTTATCTCCTGATCCGAAATAATACTCCTTATCGTCTGATATAACGGCCCTTTAAGCTCACTAAGCGTTACCGGTACCTCGTTAAGTATTACCTGATAGCAGCATCCGCCGACCAGTTCAACTATCATGAACAGCATGAGGTCAGGATTGGCAAATCTTCTGCCCGAATTTTCGAGCATCCTGTGATAGCCCTCATAGAAGCTTACCTCGTCTGCCCCCTCATCCTCTATGGACATCCTGTGAAATGCTCCCCAGCTCAGATTCTTCGTGATAAATCTGAGAAGGTCGGGCTCCCTTACCATACGGTCAAGTATCACATCCACGAGCTTTACTATCGAGTCCTCCAGCGACGCATCGTCAAGAGTATTATAATCAAAGCCCGCTTCCTTAGTCGCCTGCATCAGTACCTGAGAAGCCTTTTCCGCTATCAGCTTGTCGCGAAGGTCAAACTTGTCCTTGAAATACAGATAAAATGTTCCCTTCGCCACATCAGCCTCATTGGCAATATCAGAGATAGAAGTCTGCCTGATACCCTTTGTATTGAAGAGGTGAAACGCTGCCGTAAACAGTGCCTCCCTCTTTTTCTTCTTTTTCTCATCCAGCTTACTCATTATCTTCACCAACTTAAGGAAATACTGATCATATCAATATTTCCATATCCCCTCCGGGAAGGATGCACACATATTGATCTGCTTATTCCTCAGCTTTGACCGCTTCGGTCTCTATGATGAATTTTACTTCACCGCCCATGGAATTATCAATACCGGAAAAGCTCTTGTACTCCTTACCGGCATCCATGATCTCCTGAACACGGTCAACCAGATCCTTTATGTCGTCATTGTACAGATTAATAAGCTTGTCGATAGCCTTCTCCCTGAACTCGGTAAAGCCGTCCCTTAGTTTCTTCGCACCACTGAACAGCGCTCCTGTCCCGTCGCCAAGAGTACCTGCTCCCTTCACAAGCTCATCGCTTGCCTTGTTCAGCTCACCGGCACCGGCATCAAGCTTGCTCATGCCGTCGCTTAGGGTATTTATGGATGTCTTCATGACCTTGCCTGCCTTTTTGAGTGCGTTACAGCCGGCAATGAGCTTTTTGTCATTGGCTGAGAGCTTGTCAGCCCCCGCCTTAAGGAGCTTCACGCCTGCCAAAAGCGCCGGGATCTTGGTTGCTATTGCCTGTACACCAAGTGCAAGCTTCTTGATCTCCTCGGTCTTTGACATTGCGGCAAGTCCTGTTGTAAGCTTGTTCACGCCCTCTGAGAGCTGCTTCGCACCTCCCCCGAGATCTCCCGATGAAGAGGTGGCAGCTTCGATCTTCTCAACTCCTGCCTTCTGTATCTTGGTTATGGTCTTCAGACCTTCAATGGCGGTTTTCTCTCCTGCCGTCGTCTTTTCAAGAGTTGCTATGGCAGTATCGAGTCCCTGTGCTCCTGCCGCCTTGGCTGCCTTGAGTCCTTCAAGCACCTGCTCATTGGCAGCGAGTGCCGTCTCGAGTCCTGTTATCGCTTCATCATTTTTGCTGAAGCTGTCCTTAAGAGTGCCAAGTCCTTTGTTCACTGTCCCGATACCATCCGATACCGATGTCGCGCCCTTTCCGAGCTTGTCAAGATCGTCCGTATTGGTAGCTGCCGCAATACCGCTTGAAAATGCGGTGATACCGCTTATAAGCTGATTTACCGCGTCTCCGCTAAGTGCGCTCAATCCGCTGCTAAGCGTGGTTATTCCCTTTGTCAGTTCTCCGGCACCCTTTACATAAGCCTTGGTCCCGTCTGCAAGGGTGTCGGCTCCGGTGATATAATCACCTACACCCTTTTTGAGCTTTGGCGCGTTGGCACCGAGCTCCTTTATTCCTGCTGTCAGCTTCTTCACACCGTCGTTCACATATGTCTTTATACCCTTAACGAGTGTGGCTGCGCCCTTATCGAGCTTCTTTATGCCCTTTACAAGCTCCTTGTTTCCGTCTTCAAGCTTGTCGACACCATCCGTCAGCTCATCGACCTTCTCATCTATCTTATCAATGTCGATGTTCTTTTTCCCGTTATCATTCTCGAGAATACCGTTCAGCAGATTGGCGCTTGCAAACGTAAAGGTATTCTTCATCTCGAAGTTCTCGGTATCACAGGTGATACTGAATTCGCTCCTTAGCTTGTCACCTATCTTTTCATCAAGCTTTTTGCTAAGGTTAAGGCTCTCCTTCAGTCCCGGAAGTCCGATAAAAATGACTATGTTCTTTGAACCGTCATCTATTACCTTGCCGCCGTCGCTGATCTCGACATTTTTAAAATTCTCTCCGGCGAGAATAAAGCCCGTAGCCATCACAA